>JAEUKL010000264.1 GCA_016793005.1 Rhodospirillaceae bacterium
TTCACGCGCCATGAAAGTGACCGTGAAGAAGTCGCTGATCCCGTGGGCTGAAGGGCCCATCGATGTGGACAACGCCAAAGACTACGCGCTGGTCACGAAAATCCTGGAAGAGCGCGAAGGTAAACGCGCCTAGCATTCGCCCGATCACTTTGGTGAGGATGCATCATGCCGTTTTACGAATTCCTGCTCAGCGTCGCGTCGATGCTGGCCGGTGGGTTGATCGGATGGCGTATGGCTGCAAAGCGCGGGCGCAATCCAGTGGGCTGGATGGTGGCAGGTGTGCTCTTTCCGCCGCTGGTGCTAGCCCTGTTTTTCATGAAGCCTGCGTCACCGGCCATCCCTGCTGACGGCTCCGAAAGCGACCCGACCGAGGGTGCCGCGCGCTAAGACCATCCCCTTCAAATCATTGATGTTTACCCTGCGTTACAAAGTTCTGATTGAATAGGTCATATAAATATGATGATAGGGCGAACACGGATCGGCATGGGTGTCCGAGACGCCTGACAGAGGGAAAGCATCAGATGGCTGCGCGCCCGCTTCAACACGGCCCATTTCAACAGGGCGTGCTTCAACAAAGCACATTTCAACAAAGCACGCTTCAACAACATGGCCAGCGGCCCAAAGCGCCGGATATGCCGCCCGTCCAACGCACCAGCATCCGCGAAGAGCGCCTGCGCCTTGTCCGCACGCGCCGCTTGCTGCAAGCCGCGTTGACCAAACCGGATCACGACTGCGCAGAACATTGGGCGGAAGATCTGGCGTTCTACCAGGCCTGCATCGGGTATCTGGAAATCGCCACCAAGCGCCTGATCGCACAAGACATCGCGCTCATCGAGAATCTTCGCCCGCTGCTGCCCAAGGATCGCATCGACGATCACGGCTTTCTGGACGAGTTGGAAGAGCAACTGCGCGCGCGCGAACGCCAGTTGGCGGGCTTAACACTCGCCACCAACGCGCTTTCCCGCCGCGGCGTTCAGGAGCTTCACGCCTTCCGCGACGCTGTGACGCAGTATTTCGCTCTGCCGCCGGCAGGCCGCACGCGCCCCATGCATTCCTTGCCGCCGCTGATCGAGCGGTTCGGCACTGCCAAGACCTGGACCAAGGCGCAAGCCGCTGCCGAGCGCTGCGGTTCGGAAATTGCTGCCTTCCGGGTGGTCGAAGCCCGTATGCTGCCGGGACTGGATGTGATGGTG
This sequence comes from Rhodospirillaceae bacterium, assembly GCA_016793005.1. Classification (GTDB taxonomy): domain Bacteria; phylum Pseudomonadota; class Alphaproteobacteria; order Rhodospirillales; family Rhodospirillaceae. The sequence continues at coordinate 1,194 of JAEUKL010000264.1, forward strand.
GCCGCAGCGGCCGCACAGGAACAGCAAAGGCCCCAGGCATGAGCATGACCACGCCCGAATACATTCGCGTTGCCATCGCGAGCCCCAATCGGATGGGCGCTGACCTGCGCCGCGATCCCAACCGCAAACCCGCCGAGGTGATGACGTTCTTGGGCATTAAGCCCGGCGACCGCGTGGCCGAACTGATGGCTGGTACGGGCTATCACGCCGGGCTGTTGTGCGAAATCGTGGGCACGGACGGCAAAGTTTACGCGCACAACACGCCGGGCTCGGTCGCGCGCCGTAACGGCAACCCGCTCAGAACGCGCGTGGATAAGTGCGATCTGACCAACATGGAACTGATGGTCTGCCCGTGCGATCAAGTCAGCTTCCCCGAAGCGCTGGATGCTGTGCTGTTCTGCACCACGTACCACGACACAGTATGGACGGGCGTGGATCGCACGGCCATGAACGGCGCGCTGTTCAACGCCTTAAAGCCGGGCGGCGTTCTAGCGGTGATCGACCACAACGCCAAAGCTGGCGCAGGCCTCACGCACGCCAAGACGTATCACCGCGTGGAAAAGGACGCGATTATCGCCGACGTCACCGCAGCGGGGTTTGTGTTTGAAGGCGAAAACACGGCACTGGAAAACCCGGCCGACACGCTTGAAATCGACGTGCACGATGATGCGATTGGCGGCAACACCAGCCGGTTTATCCTGAAATTCCGCAAACCGGTTTAGGCGTTACTTCGTCACGTCGATGACCACGCGGCCTCGCGTTTCACCGCGCAAGATCTGCTCGCCCAGAGCCACGATCTTCGACAAGGGTTCTGTGGTGGTCATCGCGTCCAGCTTGGCCATGTCTAAGTCTTTCGCCAAACGGTCCCACGCCTGAACGCGGCGCGCATTGGGACATGTGACCGAGTTGACGCCAAGCAACTTCACTCCGCGCAGGATGAACGGCATGACTGTAGTGGGCAAATCCGTGCCGCCTGCAAGGCCGCAGGCCGCAACCGCACCTTCCTCGTGCGTTTGGGCAATGGCCATGCCCAGCGTTTTGCTGCCGACGGAATCAATCACACCAGCCCAACGCGCTTTCTCAAGCGGGCGCGCGGGCTTGTCGAGATCGGCGCGCGCAATAATGTCGGCCGCACCCAACTGTTTGAGATACTCGGCTGCCGCCGGACGGCCCGTGGACGCCACAACGCGGTAACCGAGCTTTGCCAAGAGTGCGACCGCCACCGAGCCCACGCCGCCCACGGCACCAGTGACAAGGATATCGCCGTTGGCCGGTTTTACACCGGCATCTTCCAGCGCCAGAACGCACAGCATGGCCGTGTAGCCCGCCGTGCCGATGGCCATGGTTTGCTTCAGATCAAACGCGCCCGGCACGCGCACCAGGAAATCGGGGTTCACGCGCTGCTTGGTGGTGTAGCCACCCCAGAAGGTTTCCGACAACCCCCAGCCATTCACCAGCACCTTGTCGCCGGGCTTGAAATTGGGATCGGGCGATTCAACCACGGTCCCTGCCAAGTCGATGCCGCAGACCATGGGGAACTTACGCACAATCTTGCCCCTGCCGGTCACCGCAAGGCCGTCTTTATAGTTCAGCGTTGAATACGCCACATCCACCAGCACGCCGTCTTTGGGCAGATCAGCGACAGTTAAGTCGCGGAACCCACCCGTGTATTTGCCTTCAACTTCATCGACAACGAATGCGCGGAAGGTGCTCATGGTGGACATCCTCTGAATACAAAATGTGTCTGCACTATTGGAGAACCCGCCGCGCGCGGTCAACGCAATTTATCGCGGCTTATATATACTGAAATGTGCAGCGGCTAAGGCTTCGGCACCGCTGACTGATCCAACGACAGATACCGCGTAAGATTGTAGTCAATCGCGTTGGGCACCCACCCCTTTACAGATTGCGCGACAAGATTGCGCGTCACCCCATTGAACAGCGGAATAATCGGCTGGTCGCGCAACGCCAGGACTTCGGCTTCAGCCAACAAGCCGGCGCGCGCTTTCATGTCCACGGTTTGGGCGACGCGATCCATCAGCGTATCGAATCTGGCATTGCGGTAACGGCTGTAGTTGGAATTCACAGATGCTGATTGCAGCACGTACATGAATGTCGCCGCATCGTTGAAATCCGCCGACCAGCCCGCATAACCCAGTTCAAAGTCTCCGCTTTTTAGAGATGCGAAATGAACCCGTCCTTCGCGGTTGAGCAACTCAGCCTCGACGCCTACGCGCTTCCACATACCGGCAATAGCCACCGCTATGCGTTTCAAATCTTCATTGGACGAAAAACTATAGGCAAGTTTGAGCGGTTTGCCGGGCCCATAACCCGCTTCGGCCAGCAGGCGTTTTGACTCGTCCAAGCGCTGCACTGCGGTTAAGGCCGCATCGGGATGCACAGGCGGCGTGTAGTTGGCAATTGCCGGCGGCACGAAGTTGTAGGCCGGCTTCTCATCGGCCTTGGTGATGCGCGACGTGAGAATATCGCGGTCAATCGCCAGCGACAGCGCACGCCGCACACGCACGTCGGCCAGCTTAGAGTTTTCGGTATTGAGGGCTAGGTAGTACGTGAGCAGCGATGGCGCCAGTTTTGTTTCCTGCGGCAGGTTCGCGCGAACGGCATCAATCTGGGCTGCCGGAAATTCGATCTGTGTATCCAATTCGCCCGCACGAAAGCGCGCCAACGCTGACGTAATGTTTTCCGACGGGTAGTAGACGATGCGGTCGATCTTCGCGCTGGCCGCATCGTGAAACCCAGCATTTTTCGCCATCTCGATTTTGTCCTGCGTGGCCCAAGACGTCAGGGCATACGCGCCGTTGGACACCATGACGCCCGGTTTCACCCAGTCGGCACCGCGTTTGTCAATCGCATGGCGCGGAAGCACTGATGCAAAGGCATTAGCCAGAACTTCGGGCAGATATGGTGCGGGTGTGTTGAGTTTGAACACAACCGTCGTGGCATTGGGGGCCGCCACACCCAACTTGCCGGACGGCACTGCGCCAGTGTTCACCTCGCGCCCGTTTTCAATCACGTAAAAAAGCTGCGCGTACTGCGCGGCCGTTGCCGGCGTGAGAAGGCGTTGGAACGTGAACACCACATCATCGGCGGTCAGCGGCGCGCCGTCGCTCCACTTCAGATTTGGCTTTAGGGTGAAGGTCCATGTCTTGCCGTCGGGGCTGGTGGTCCACCTTTGGGCGACGCCCGGCACAGGCTTGGCTGCCGCATCGTACGTCAGCAGCCCTTCAAACAGGTCGAGGATGATGTTGGCTTCGTAGTGCGTCTGATACTTCTGCGGATCCAATGTCGCCGGTTCAAACCGGTTGCCACGCCGCAGCACAGTATCGGCCTGGGCTGCGCCCGCAAGAAGTGCGGCGCAGAGCGCAACGGCAATACTGCGCCGCAGCCTAGCCACCCGATTGCACCTGCGCGTCGATCACGGCCAAAGCGGCCAGGTTCACAAGCCCACGCGCGGTTACCGACGGCGTGGTGATATGCGCGGGCTTCGCCACACCCAGCATAATCGGCCCCACCGGCAAGCCACGGCCCAGCGTCCGCACAAGATTGAAAGCGATGTTGGCGGCTTCCAATGTCGGCATGACCAGCAGGTTAGCTGCCCCCTTCAAGCGCGAGTTGGGGAAGATGCGCGTACGCAGCACATCGTCCAGCGCCACGTCGGCTTGCATTTCGCCTTCCACTTCGAGATCGGGGCATTCCTTCATCAACAAGCGCAGCGCTTTGCGCATTTTGCGCGAGGCGGCCGTATTGCGCGCACCGAAGTTTGACGTGGCAATCAGTGCGACTTTGGGCGACATGCCAAAATCCTTCACTTTACGCGCGGCCCATTGGGTCAACTGCGCAATGTCCTCGGCATCGGGGTCTTCCTCGACGAACGCATCGCACATGAACACAGGTCCTTGGTCCAGCACCAGCAGCGACAACGCTTTGGGGCGTTGCGCGCCGTCCTGCAGGCCCAGGATGTCGACCAGATACCGCATGTGCCATTGATATTCGCCGTAAGTACCGCAGATCATCGCATCGGCATCGCCGCGTGCGACCATCAGCGTGGCAATCACAGTGGTATTTGTGCGCACAATGGTACGCGCCGTATCGGGCGAAACGCCTTTGCGTTCCATAACCCGGTGATAATGCCGCCAATAGTCGCTGTAGCGCGCATCGTCCTCGGGGTTCACGACATCGAAATCGCGCCCCGGCTCGATCCCCAATCCCAACTTGCGTGCGCGCTGCGAAATCACGAGGGGACGGCCAATCAGGATCGGCTTTGCAATGCCTTCATCCAGCAGAGCTTTGACCGCAAACAGCACCCGCTCATCCTCGCCTTCAGCAAACGCCACGCGCTTGGGGTGCGCGCGGGCCTTGTCGAAAATCGGCTTCATCACAAAAGCCGAGCGATACACAAACTGCTGCAGCTTCTGGCGGTAAGCATCGATGTCGGCGATAGGCCGCGTGGCCACACCTGAGTCCATGGCAGCCTTGGCAACCGCAGGCGCGATCTCGGAAACCAGACGCGGGTCAAACGGCTTCGGGATCAGGTAATCTGCGCCAAACCGCAACTGTTCGCCGCCGTACGCCGCCGACACCACATCCGACGATGCGCCGCGCGCAAGCTGTGCAACAGCGTGGACACAAGCCAACTTCATTTCCTCGTTGATGGTCGTGGCCCCCACGTCCAACGCACCACGGAAAATGTACGGAAAGCACAGAACGTTGTTCACCTGGTTCGGATAATCCGAACGACCCGTGGCAATAATGGCATCGGGCGAGGCCTCGCGCGCCACTTCGGGGCGAATTTCAGGCTCAGGGTTTGCCAAAGCCATGATGATCGGTTTCTTGGCCATGGTTTTCACCATGTCGGGCGTGAGAATGCACGGCGCAGACAGCCCCAAGAATACATCAGCGCCCGGCAATGCCTCGGCCAGCGTGCGCGCTTTAGTGTCTGAAGCGTACTCTGCTTTCTGATCGGTCATGTCCTTGGTGCGGCCCTTGTAGACGACACCGATATGATCCGAGAGAATCACGTTCTCGCGCTTTAAGCCCAAGGCGACCAATTGATTCAGGCACGCAATGCCGGCAGCGCCGCCACCCGTGGAAACGACTTTCACTTCGGCAATATCTTTGCGGATCAACGCCAGCGCATTCAGGATCGCCGCCGCCACGACAATCGCCGTGCCGTGCTGGTCATCGTGAAACACCGGAATCTTCATCCGTTGACGCAGCTTGCTTTCAACGATGAAGCACTCGGGCGCTTTGATGTCCTCTAGGTTGATGGCCCCAAACGTAGGCTCAAGTGCCGCGATGATATCCACCAGCTTATCGGGATCATTTTCAGCGATCTCGATATCGAACACATCAATGCCGGCAAATTTTTTGAAAAGCACAGCCTTGCCTTCCATCACCGGCTTTGCGGCCAGGGGCCCGATGGGGCCCAGGCCCAGCACGGCCGTGCCGTTGGTAACCACGGCCACCAGATTGCCGCGACCGGTCACACGCGCAACTTCGCTTGGGTCGGCAACAATCGCTTCGCACGCCGCCGCAACGCCTGGCGAATAAGCCAGGGCCAGGTCACGCTGGTTGGCCAAGGGCTTCTTGGCGACGACTTCCAGTTTTCCCGGCGAGGGATGGCGATGATAATCCAACGCCGCTTGTTTGATGTCGGCGGCGTGTGTCGTTGTCAAACCTGAGTCAGGCATGTGATGCACCTAAAGTTCAAGCGCTTACGGTACACCGCGCGCTTTAATTTGTCAGGTCGGCTTTGTTGGATGAACGGGCCGGTTTCGCGCGCTTTTGAGTCACTTTCTTTTTGCGGGCGGCCTTTCGCGGCGGCGGCGCAACGCTCATCGCGTGCCGTACTACTTTTTGCATGACGTTGGGCAAGCCTGCATCTTTGACGTGCGGAACAGGCGTCCAGATCGGACCATCACTTTGCATATCTTTGTTCAGTGCGTTTCGTTTAGGCCCGTTTTTCGGCGAAGCGGCGACACCCACCCACACCTCAAGTTCAAGATGAAAGTGCGTGAACGTATGTTCGACCACGCCAGGCAGTGCAGCCCATGCGCTTTTGACGGGCGCGAAAGCAAGCGCTTCATCGTGGCCCCACACCTCGCCGCGCCAGTCAGTTGTCGGAAACGCCAGCATACCGCCCAGCAGTCCTTTGGGGGGACGGCGGATCAACGCGACTTCATTTTTTGAGTTCACCGCCCAGAACACGACGCCGCGCCGTGTCGGTATTTCTTTCTGCGCCAGTTTGCGTGGAAGCTCCGCCGCGATGCCTTGCTTGCGGCCTTCGCAGGCGCTCATCCACGGGCAGATCGTACAAGCCGGCGATTTCGGCGTGCAGACAGTCGCGCCCAAGTCCATGACGGCTTGCGCGTAATCGCCTGTGCGTTCGTTCGGTGTCAGTGCTCCGGCCAGACTTTTTAGTTTGGGTTTTACGGGTGGTAGCGGGTCAGTGATGGCATGAAGCCTGGCCATCACGCGCTCGACGTTGCCGTCCACCACAACTGCACGGCGGTTGAAAGCAATCGCGGCAATGGCGGCGGCGGTGTAAGGGCCCACGCCGGGTAGGTTCAGCAACTCTTCTTCAGTGTTGGGAAAGCGCCCACCGTGATCATGCGCTATAACCTGCGCGCATTTGTGCAAATTGCGCGCCCGCGCGTAATAGCCAAGGCCGGCCCAGGCGGCCATCACATCTTCGCTCTTGGCGGCCGCCAAATCGGCAACTGTTGGCCAGCGCTTCAGAAACTTTTCAAAGTAAGGTTTCACCGCCGCAACAGTGGTCTGCTGCAACATGATCTCGCTGAGCCACACCGCGTAGGGATCGGATGTTTGGCCCGCCGGTGCACGCCAGGGCATGACACGGCGGTGGCGGTCGTACCATTGCAATAACGTTTTCGCGAGAGATTGAGAATGAATGGGCACGGCAGCTTTGTTTTGAAGCAGTGTTGCTTTATTGACTCTTGCCGGAAGCGCGGCGTGGGCTCATGTTGAGGTCCATACGTTCAGTGTATACGGGCGAGCGCGAGCCGCGAACAGTGTCCGACACCACATCACAAAAGAAACAAACCCGGGCCGGCCCCGGATGGCCTAAAGGGTCGCGTTTTGGCCGCCCGGCCATGGTTAGCCTGTTTTCGGCCAAGGTCGCGCACCCGATCCTGGATAAACGCGGCTTTGCCAGTGGCGCTGTCATCGGGCGCTGGCCCGAAATCGTTGGCGCCGAATTGGCCGCCTTTGCCGTGCCGTTGGAAATCAAGTTCCCGCGCCACCGCAACGATAAGGCGACACTTGTATTACAGGTTGCAAGCGGAGCCGCAGCAACCCTGCTACAGATGAAGGCCCCCGTGCTGATCGACCGGGTTAATGCTTTCTTAGGATATGCGGCGATTACCCGCATTGAGGCCCAGCAAGGCCCATTGCCACGTCGGCGGCAGGCAAAACGGCGCCCGGAACCTGTGTTGGAACAGGCGGAACTGTCGGGTATTGAGCAAAAAATTAAGGATATTGTGTCACCAGACCTCAGAGTCGCGCTTCAGAAATTGGGCGCGGCCGTGGCGCGGCGCAGCCATGATGGCGATCCGCGCAACGACACTTAAAGCAAGCGACACACAAACATAAGTATTCGTGGGGAACGTGGTTATGGGGATGAACATGAAAAGCAAATTTCTCGGTACCGTCGCCGCGCTTTGCTTTGTATCCGCCACCGCTGAAGCGCAGAACATCGGCGGAATTTTCCGCGACGATGTGTTCTCGGAAGCGACCACCATGGCGGGCGACCTGATGGACACCGTCATGCCTGGCGTGACAAACGTGCGCATTGGCTTGGGGCCCGTGCTCGCGACCGACTATGAAGGCGGCAACCACTACGACGTGCGCTTAGCCCCCATCATTTCGCTGCGGTACAAAGACCTGATCCAGGTCGACAACAATCAGATCCGCCTGAACCTGTTCGGCGGCGACAATGCATTGTTTGAGTCCACCAACTTCCGCGCCGGCCCGATGGTGAAAATCGATTTCGGCCGCAATGAGTCGGACTCGGTCGACCTCACAGGTATGGGCAATATCGGCACCAGCTTTGAAATGGGCGCGTTCGCCAGCTACACCATGGGGCCGCTGCGCTACCGCGTGCGCGTCCGCCAGGATGTGGCCAGCGGCCACGAGGGCATGTTGGGCGACTTCGATATCAGCTTGGCGGTCTACCGGTCCAAGCAACTGAGCATCGGTTCACGCATCGGCACCACCTGGGCTGACGGCAAGTACATGCGAACCTACTTCGGCGTGAACACCACGCAATCCACCGCGTCAGGCATGGCCGTCTATACGCCCACATCGGGTATTAAGGACGTTTCCCTGTCCGTCGGCGGTGAATTGAAGGTGACACCCAGCTGGGCGTTCATCGTCAACGCCGGCGTGCAGCGCCTGATGAACAAAGCCAACTCCAGCCCGCTGGTGGATGTACGCGGCAGCGCCAACCAATTCAGCCTCGGGGCCTACGCCGCCTTCGCGTTCTAAGCCCGCGAATGATGCAGGATTGCCACACTGCTCAGGATAGCTTCTGCTGCGCCTGGAACTGCCCTAGTTTTTCCATATTCCGGTCGAACATAGGCGTATGCAGACGGTCATCCCCGGAGCGGGCATCCCCGGAGCGGGAAAACTCGCGATTACAGCAGTCCTGGCTTTAGGGCTTTTGGCCCTGGGCCAGTCCGCGTTCGGCCAGGACCAGGATGCGGGCAGGGGTGATGGAAAAGCCTCTTCCGAGCTTGGCGACGCGTCGGCGCAAACCCCGGACAAAGCCACCGACAACGGCAATCAGTGCATCTTCTTCCGCACGCTTTACGATTGGAAGGCGCTGAACAATTCCAATTTGATTGTCTGGGCCCCCAGCCGCAAGCACCCTTACCATTTGCAACTGAACCGCCCCTGCTTTGGGTTGCGGTTCGCGCACTCGATTGGCTTTACCTCGCGGGATTCGCGCCTGTGCGGCTTTGGCGGCGATTCCGTGCTGGTCGAAAGCGGCGGCGGCATGCCCGACCGCTGCCCCATCGGCTCCATCACAAAACTGACCGAAGAATCTTTGAAGGCCCTGCTGGCCCAGCCGCCGAGCAAGGCCGGCAGCGAGAAGAAAGCCGACGAGTAACCAGGCTTTCTGAAGTTGAAATTGAAAACGCCCGATGCTGATGAAGCACCGGGCGTTTCTATTGAGCCAATAGGCCGTGTTTTTAGAACTTGTACAGCGCTGTCACGCCGAACTGCTGCTTGCGCGGCGCCCCTACGCGGAAGTCGCGGAAGAACGTCAGGCGCGTATTCGGGCCGACAGCACGCAGCACCGGATCAGGGATCACCAGCGGGCTGTTGAAGTTGAACAGGCGGGTGACAACCGTCGGGGTCTTGTCGTTCAGCGCGTTGTTCACGAACGCGGTCAGGGTCCAGTTATCGGCTTCAATCCCGGCCTTCAGGTTCAAGAGATACGAGTCACCCGTGCCGGCCAGGTTTTGAACCTGCGCCCAGCGGTTTGATTCGTACGTCAGGTCTGAGCGGAAGAACGCTTCCAACGAATTGGTGATCGGCGTGTGGAAATTGCCGGTAATGATCAGCTGATGGGCCGGGGTTTGCGGAATTTTACGGCCGCGCACCTGACCTGTCGGATCGCCTTGCGTGGCTTCATTCCCGATTTGCCCGTCAGTGTCGCGCAAGTCGCGTTCGGTTTCGTCCACATAGTCGCGGATTTCTGCATCGTTATAAGAATACCCGACGCGGAAATCGAAGAAGTCCGTGGCTTTCACGTTCGTATCGAGCTCCAGGCCGCGAATGCGCGACTTGCCCGCATTGACGATGCGCGGAAAGGTCGTGGGTGAGGCCGGGCTGATGCGCAGGTACGGATAACCAACCGTCAGGCCCTGGTTGCTCCAGTCGTTATAGAACGCAGCCGCCGTGACGGTCGCGCGACGTTCCAACAAGCTGGCCTTATAACCGACTTCGTAGGTCCACAGTTTTTCTTCATCGTAACGCTCGGCTCCGGCCGCAAACACCGCCGCGATATCGGCCGCGACCATGTTGTTGACCGGCACGTTGTTGAAGCCGCCGGGCTTGTTCCCTTTGGCAATGTTTAAGTAGACGTTCGAGATATCATCAAGATCGTAACGCGCGGTGAAGCGCGGCAGGAACGATTTGTACTTTGCGCGTAGTTCGCGCGTGCCGCTTGCCGTGGTGATTTTCTCGACCACACCGTCGCGGTTAAAGTCGGCATAGACTTCGTCTTCCTGGTAGCGGCCTTCAACCGTAACCGTGAAGTCGTCGCTGAGGTCGCCTTCCAAGGACCCGAACACGGCGTGGTTCTGAACGCCGGTTGCGTCTTCGCCATAAGCCAGACCTGTCGGATTGATACGGATCTGACCTAAGGTTTCAGGGCGCACACTGACGATACGATCACCGATACCCGCAGTATTGCCTTCACGGTACATGTAGGCACCGACGAGACCGCGAATATTTTCGCGTTGCGGCGACTGGATGCGGAACTCCTGCGACCAGTCGTTCACGCCAGAAACGCCACCGCTCAATACTGTCGTATCGGCCGCGGCCGTGGCGCCTAAACGACGATTGCCGTCGACAAACTGGTCGATCAGCTGCTTGTCTTTGGATTTGTCGTAAGCGGCGATGTAAGTCAGCGTCCAGTCATTGAAATCGTAGTCGACTTTGGCGTTGTAGCGCTCGACAGCACGGTCGCTGCCGTATTCGCCCGAGGCTTTGATCGCATCGTTGAAGTAGTAGAAGGTGTTCGGCAGTTCGATCTCACCGCAGAAGTAGCCGGCCGAGCGCGTCGAGCTGCGCGGCAGGCCGGACACGGTGCCAACAATGTTGGGCAGGAAGCAGTTGTTCTTGGCATTGCCGTTAAAGAAGTCAGCAAAGCCTAAATCCTGATCGTGTGAATAGCCCGCGTTGAATTCAATCGTCAGGTTTTCGGTCGGCGTGACAACGATCTTGCCGCCGACGTTTTTGCTTTTCTGATCGCCGATATCGCGCTTGCCGGTCACGGCATTTTTGTAATCACCGCCGAACGTGTAGTAGCGGCCGTTCACTTCGGCATACAACTTGTCTTCAATGATTGGGCCGCTGACATAGCCGGTGCCTTCGTAGTGATCATACTCACCAACCGTGACTTCCAACTTGCCCTTCACGTCGTTGGTGGGCTTGCGGGTGATAAAGTTGACGGCGCCCGCAAAGGTGCCGCGACCCAGCTGGGCCGACTGCGGCCCGCGGATCACTTCGATGCGCTCTAAGTTGTCGAGCTGATAGCTTGAGGGGTTACCGGCCACATATACGCCATCGACGAAGAAGCCGGTGTTGGGGCCACCCAGAATATTCGACATGCCGCGGATCGACGGACGATTCGATGCCCCGCCGCCCTGACCCGAGCCTAAGCGCCCGAAACCTTGGTGGTACGTAAAGCCGACAGTCTGTGAGGCCAGATCGGTCATGTTGTTGATGCCGCTGCGCTCGATCTGCAGTTCGGTGATGGCGCTGATGGATAGCGGCACTTCCAGCAGGCTTTCTTCGCGCTTACGCGCGGTCACGATGATTTCCTCAAGACCGCCTGATTGTGCGGATTGTTGCTGAGCTTGAGCGCGCGGCGCCACTGGAAGCTGCACGGCTGTAACAGCCAGTACGAAGGCAGCAGTCGCTAAAAGACGGTCCCGGATCATTGCTTTGTACCCCTGTCGTTAAGCAATTAATGGCTCTATAAAGAGTCAGGATTAGAATTTTTTATTATCACAAAAAAAGCGCCTGACGAGGCTGGAATATTCTTCCCGATATCTGTCCTATTGGACAGATATCGGGAATTTTATGTCCATAAAATACTATAATAATAGTATAAAATATTATTATTTTAACTTTTTATGCGATATAATATCGTTATGACCGAATGCGCAGCCGATATGCAGCGTACAAAAACTGCGGGGTGTGTCCCCATGGCAACAGAATCGCATTAGAATGATTTTTCTCAAGTACTAAATATACCAAAGGCTTCCGCGCGAGAGTGATCGGCTTGAGTACGCAACGGCTTGACCTCAAAGATGAAGTTGCACCGAGTCAGAGATCAGCGCCCTAGAATCGAGCGCCGCATTTTCGCGCATGCATCAGGGTTTGCGGCACAACCCATCAGCGCGCGGCGTCATACGCCAATCATCGCTTGGTACTCATCCCTGAACCTTGGCCCTTACACCAGCGCAACCATTGGATTGAAAAATAATAAGAAAACGGCGTTTTAAGAGCACAACACCCGTGCATAAACCCGTGGATAAGTTTGCGGCCTGAGGTACGCCAAAGGCGCTGTCCAAATATCTCCACAAATTGTGCAGATGTTGGTATGCAGCCACATCATATCGCGGGTTCGCGGGGAGGATTCTTTGAAGTTCAGTCAGTTGGCCACCATGGCCATTGTTGGTTTGGCCGTTTCAGTCGCCGCTCTGTCGGGTGCGTCTGCACAAGACAAATCAAAGCCTGCACCATCAGCAACGCCCGCCGCCGCTACTCCGGCATCGACGGTGCAATATAAAGAGTTCGTTCTGGGCGATCCGAAAGCCACCGTGACTGTCATTGAATATGCGTCGCTGACCTGCTCGCACTGCGCCAATTTCCACAAAACAGCCTACGGCGAATTGAAAAAGAACTACATCGACACGGGCAAAATCCGTTTCGTATTCCGTGACTTTCCGCTCGACACCTGGGCCATGGCGGGCGCTTTGCTGGCACGCTGCGCGCCGGGCGACCGTGGTTCAAAGTTGATCGATCTGATCTTCAAAAACCAAGACACCTGGATTCGCTCTGAAAAGCCCATCGAGCCGTTGCGCGGGTATGCGCAGTTGGCCGGCATGAGCGCCACCGAAGTCGATGCCTGCCTGCAGAACAACGACATCTTAAAAACGATCCGCGAAGTGCAGAACACAGCGACCAATCTTTATAAGGTACAGTCGACCCCGACGTTCTTTGTGGAAGACGAGAAAGTAGAAGGTGATCGCGGTTATGAGTACATGGCCAAAGTGATCGACCAAAAACTTAAAGACAAAGCCAAGAAATAAGCGTTTCTTACGTCATACGTTTGTCCTGCAACCTGTTGTCTCAAGCTGGCGCGTTCCGCGCCGGTTTTCAGCAGATCAAGTTCAGTTCATTCCAAGTTCAGTTCATTCCAAGCCCAGCCTTAAGCGAGAATTTAATTGGTTCAGTTCACGAAGCTCCGGCTGTCCGGGTTTAAATCGTTTGTCGACGCCACCGAATTGCATGTCGAGCCGGGCCTCACCGGCATCGTCGGCCCGAACGGCTGCGGCAAGTCAAACCTGGTAGAAGCCTTGCGCTGGGTGATGGGTGAAACCTCGGCCAAGCAAATGCGCGGCGGCGACATGGACGAAGTGATCTTCGGCGGCACGCGTGACCGGCCTGCCCGTAACATCGCCGAAGTGTCGGTGTTCCTGGACAACGCGGATCGCCGCGCCACCGCGCAGTTCAACGACAACGACGATCTGGAAATCACGCGCCGCATCGAGCGCGAAAAAGGCTCGCAGTATAAAGTGAACGGCCGTGAGTCGCGTGCGCGCGACGTGCACTTGCTGTTTGCAGACTTGGCCACGGGTGCGCGTTCAACGGCACTGGTCAGCCAAGGCCGCATCAGCGCCATCATTAGCGCCAAGCCGCAAGCGCGCCGCCACCTCTTGGAAGAAGCGGCCAACATTACCGGCCTTCACAGCCGCCGCCACGAAGCCGAACTGCGCTTGAAAGCGGCCGAAGGCAATCTGGCGCGCCTGAATGACGTGGTCGCCGCCCTTGAAGTACAGTTGGAAGGCTTGAAAAAACAGGCCCGCCAGGCTGCGCGTTACAGGACAATCAGCGAGAGCATCCGTTCGGCTGAAGCCTTGGTGCTGCTCATCCGCCGCACGCAGACCACCGCGGCCCTGGAAGCCGCTCATGCGGCCTTGAAGGACATTGAGTCGGAAGTCGCGACCCGCACCGCGGCAGCCGCGTCGGCTGCAACCGCGCAAGCCGATGCCGCCACCGTCATGCCCGACTTGCGCAAAGCCGAGGCCGAGGCTGCGGCTCGCCGTCAAGCCATCATGATGGCGCGCGACAAGCTGGACGAAGAGCTGGAACGCATTTCGCAAGCGCGCGCTGCCGCTGAAACACGGCTGGCGCAGATCAAAGAAGATTTGCTGCGCGAAGCCGAGCGGCTTTCTGACGCAGACACAAATCTGGAACGCATTGCTGCCGAGCAAGAAACCTTAAACGCGCAAACGGCTGCCGAAGCTGAAGAGCGCGAACAGGTGCGCGAGACTTTAATGTCGGCGGCGAAAGCGGTCGAAGATGTGGAAGCCGAGCTTCAACTGCTGTCGAAGAAACTGGCCGACAGTGAGTCGGCGCGCGGTGCTGCACGCCAGCAGGCCAGCGAGGCGGACTTGCGCCGTCAACGCGCGGAACGCCGCCACGGCGACATTTTACAGCAACTGGAAATCGCCAGCCAAGCTGCGCTGGCGCCCGACATCATCACGGCCGAAGAAAACCGCACCGCCGAAGCTGAAGCCAATGTGGTCAGCACGCGCCAAGCATGGGAAGAGGCCGAGCAATCGCGTTTGAATGCACAAAGTGCCGCTGATGCCGCGCGCAATGAATTGCAGAACCGTGCTGCGTCTCACACCAAGATTCAAGCCGAAGCTGTGGCGTTGGAAGAACTGCTGGCCGAGCCCAATACCGCTGGTGGTTGGAGCCCCATCGTCGATGCAGTGTCGGTTGAAGCTGGATACGAAGCGGCTTTGGGTGCGGCGCTGGGCGATGACCTGACCGCTGCCGGCGACGATGTGGCGCCGATGCGCTGGATGTTCCTGCCGCCCATGAGCGAAGCGCAAGGCCTGCCCGAAGGCACACGTCTGTTGTCGGATGTGGTGAAAGCCCCCGACCGTTTGAGCCGCCGCCTATCGCAAGTGGGTTTGGTGGACGATGTGGCCGCCGGCTCCGCATTGCAGACCAGCTTGAAGCCGGGCCAACGTTTAGTCACGGCAGCCGGTGATTTGTGGCGCTGGGACGGATTCTTTTCAGCGGCCGGTACGCCGACCGCTGCCGCGACGCGCCTGAAACAACGCAACCGGTTGCGTGAAGTGCTGGCGGCTTTGGATACATCTTCAGCAGCAGTGCGTGCGGCAGAAGACACCAATACCACCGCTAAGAACAGCTTTACGGAAGCGCAAGCCAACGAACAGTCCACGCGCGCAGCCATGCGCAGTTCGGAAGACGTGCGCAATAAGGCCAAGGATGCGCTGGCCGAGTTGAAGCAAAAGCAAGCCGCCGTGCAAATGCGCCTGACGGGTTTGAACGAAACCCGCACGCAGCTTGAATCGGAAATTGAAGAATCGCGCGCCAACCTGGAAACCGCGCACGCGCGCCTGGAAGAGTTGGGCGACGGCGCTGACCTGCGTGACGAGATCGACACCAAGCAGCGTGGGCTTTCGAGCTTGCGCCAGAACCTGATGGAAGCCCGCGCAACCTACGATGCGCTGGCACGCCAAGCTGACGAACGCGCACGCCGTCTGCAAACACTGGCCAGCGAGGCGACATCTTGGGCCAGCCGCAAAGAGTCGTCGGTCGCACAGGAAACCGCGCTGACGCAGCGTAAAGAATCCGAAGAAGCGGAAATTGAAGCCTTGGCCAGCAAGCCTGAAGAAATTGCGGCCCAACGCGATGCCCTGAACGAAAGCCTGGATGTGGCCGAAGCCGAGCGCCGCACGGCTGCTGATGCCTTGGCGACCGGCGAAAGCCGTTTGGCCGAAGCCGACAAGGCGCTGCGTCAGGCCGAACATGCGCTCGCCGAAGTGCGTGAAGAACGCATCCGCCGTGAATCTGCGGTCGCTCAGTCCGAGCAAGCCATGGGTGTGGTGGAAAGTCAGATCCGCGAAAAGCTGTCGGTCGAGCCCGATGACGTGCGCGCGCAAACCAAACTGCGTGACGACGAGCCGTTGATTGAGTTGGAGCAAGCCGAGAAGCGCCTGCAACGCCTGCTGAGTGAGCGCGACAACTTAGGTGCGGTGAACTTGCGCGCCGAACAGGAAGCGGAAGAACTGACCCAGCAGATCACCGGCATGACGGCCGAGCGCGACGATCTGATTGGCGCCATTGCCCGCCTGCGTGAAGGCATCCAGAAACTGAACAGCGAAGGCCGCGAGCGCCTGTTGAAGTCGTTCAACGAAGTGAACGGGCATTTCAGCAGTCTGTTCTCTCGTCTGTTCGGCGGCGGACGCGCCCACTTGGCGCTGACTGAAGCCGATGACCCGTTGGAAGCCGGCCTTGAAATCATGGCCAGCCCGCCGGGCAAGCGCATGCAGAACCTGGGCCTCCTGTCCGGGGGTGAGCAGACCCTCACCGCCCTGGCCCTGTTGTTTGCCGTGTTCATGACCAACCCCGCCCCCATCTGCGTGCTGGACGAAGCGGACGCGCCCTTGGACGACGCCAACGTCGACCGGTTCTGCTCGCTCTTGAGCGAAATCACCAAGCAAACGGGCACCCGTGCCCTGGTTGTGACCCACCACCGCATGACCATGGCCCGCATGGACCGCTTGTTTGGTGTGACCATGGCCGAGCGTGGGGTTTCGCGCCTGGTGTCGGTCGATTTGAAGGCGGCTGAACAGATGCGTGATAGCGCTTAATTTGGCCCCCTCAAACAAACGCTAAGTGGCTGAATTTCAAAGAATTTCTCGTGGTTGTGCAGCGCGGGAATCATTCTTGACACCCCCGACCCTGCTGCCTATGTTGCGCGCGATTTTGAACCGGGAAACAGCCTTTTTGGCTTAAAAGAAGGGCATTCCTGCGCCAAAAGGGTCAAATCGGTCTGGAGTTGCCAACATGACGGACCGGGAAAAACCGCCATCACTTGAAGACGTTGAGGCACGGCTGGCCGTGGTTCGCGCGTCTGCCGAGCAAGAGCGGGAGAAAAGCGAGCGCCGGAGAGCTTCGGGTGCCGCACAAAGTGTTGGCTTCAAGATTGCGGCCGAACTTGTGGCCTCGGTCTTGGTCGGAGCGGGACTTGGATATTTTCTGGATCAGTGGCTTGAGACTAAGCCGGTGTTCCTGATTGCGATGATCTTCTTGGGGTTTGCTGCGGCTCTTATGAACATTTACCGCATCGTCAAAGGCATGGACCAAGCCGTGGGCTTGGGACGCGCGATGCGGGAAGCTCAAGAGAAACAGGCGGCCCAAGATAAAACGAAACACTAACGGACCGACACTCAATGAACGGGCCATCCGTTCTGTCGATCGAAGGAGCGCACTGTGGCTGCTGAATCTCATGGACCTATGCATCAGTTCGAGATTCAGCGTCTGATTCCGCTCGACGTCGCCGGTTACGACATTTCCTTCACCAACTCGGCCGCCTTCATGTCGCTGGCCGTGATCTGCACTTTCCTTCTGTTCTGGGTTGCCACCCGCCACCGCACCATGGTGCCGTCGCGTTGGCAGTCGGTCGCCGAACTGACCTATGAATTCGTGGGCGGCATGGTGAAAGACAACGTCGGTACGCAAGGCATGGCGTACTTCCCGTTCATCTTCACGCTGTTCATGTTCATCCTCTTGGGCAACTTCCTCGGTTTGTTGCCGTACGCCTTCACCTTCACGTCACACATCGTCGTTAATGCGACTTTGGCCGTGTTCATCTTCCTGGCCGTCACCGTGATCGGTTTCGCGCGCCACGGCCTGCACTACTTCAGTCTGTTCCTGCCCCCGGGTACGCCGCTGCCGGTCGCCTTCATCCTGGTGCCGATCGAGATCATGTCGTACTTCATCCGCCCGGTGTCACTCAGCTTGCGTCTGTTCGCCAACATGCTGGCGGGCCACGTGCTGCTGAAGGTGCTCGCGGGCTTCATCATTTCGCTTGGGATCGTGTTCGGCATCGTTCCGTTCGCTGCGGTGTTCGCAGTGACCTTCCTGGAACTGATGGTTGCCGCCATCCAGGCTTACGTTTTCGCGCTGTTGACCTGCATCTACCTCAACGACGCGATTAACCTCCACTAATCCATTCAATCTCTGTCTTATCGAAGAAAGGAACTTCAACATGGAAACAGAAGCAGCAAAGATGATCGGTGCCGGCTTGGCAGCTATCGGCGTGATCGGCGGCGGTGTCGGCGTGGGTACCGTTTGGGGCTACTACATGAACGCGGTTGCGCGTAACCCGTCGATGGAAGACAAGCTGCGTACCCCGGCCTTCCTGGGCTTCGCGCTGTCGGAAGCGACCTCGCTGTTCGCCCTCGTCGTCGCTCTGATCATCCTGTTCGGTTAATCGTTTAAACCCTGGCGGCGCTCAGCATCTTTGCTCTGCGCCGTCCGGATTTAGATTGGCTCCTTGATTAAAGGCTTTCGGCTATGCCGCAATTTGATCCCGCGTCGTTTCCGTCGCAGATCTTCTGGTTGGTGATAACTTTTGTGGCCCTGTACGCGGTCATTTCGAAGTTCGCCATTCCGCGTATCGGTGAAATCCTGGAACAGCGCGCACGCCTGATCCAAGACGACCTGGACCGTGCCGGCGCGCTGAAAGCCGATACGGACGCCGCCATCGCCGCCTACGAGAAGGCCATGGCCGACGCCCGCAATCAGGCCCGTGACGTTTTGTTCACGGCGACCAACGAACTGAAGAAGGTCGCCGACGAAAAGACTGCAACGGTGAATGCCGAAGTGAATAAGCAAATCGCCGACGGCGAAGCGCGTATTGCCAAGGCGAAGAACGAAGCTTTGGGCTCGATCAAGTCCATCGCCGCTGACACCGCGCGCGAAGCCGTGTCGAAACTGGCCGGCCTCACGCTTGATGCCGGCAAGATCGACAGCGCTGTCGCGTCCGCCTTGAACGACGCACGATAGGACGCCGCACCATGGAATTCTTACATGATCCGGCGTTCTGGGTTGGTCTGGCGTTCTTATGCGCCATTGGCCTGATCTACCGCCCGGCCGCCAAGGCAATTAGTTCTTCGCTCGATGGCCGTGCCGGCACGATCCGTACGCAAATCGAAGAAGCCCGCAAGCTGCGCGAAGATGCTCAAGCCCTGCTGGCCGAGTACCAACGCAAGCAACGCGACGCCATGGCCGAAGCCGAGAAGATCATCCAGCAAGCCAAGGATGACGCAGCCCGCCTGCGCACCGAAGCCGAAGGTGACCTGACCCGCTCGATTGAGCGCCGCAAGCAACAGGCCCTGGAGCGCATTGCCCAGACTGAAGCTCAAGCAGTAGCCCAAGTGCGTGACTTGGCTGTGGACGTGGCCCTGAAGGCCGCTGAGGGCTTGCTGCGTGACAACCTCTCGGCTACTCAGCAACAAGCCATGGTCGACAAAGCCGTCGCTGAATTGCCGAAGCGTTTGAACTAGCGCTTTGACCCATTGAGAGATTTAAAAAACCCCGCGCTCTCGCGGGGTTTTTTGTTGGCTGCAGACCAGCATAAAAAATTCTTTAGCCGCTTTTTTGCACTGTGCCACACACCGTTACACAAACCTTCGCGAACCCATGAAAATCGGCCGGAAAGGCTGGCTTTCTTTAACAGAATCAAAGCCGCAGCTTACACCGGCTCAAATCACGCCAGGCCCAAAAGGTTAATAGAATTCAAATACTTGATTCACCTCAAAGCCACTAATCCAGCGCGGGCCTAGAACCGTACTAAAGATGCATGAACCACTTTGAGCGCAAAGAGATGTATATCTCAAAATCCACCAAGGCCGATCATAGTGCCGCCAGCACCGAAGGCACGAACGAGGGTCTGCTGCAGTTGCGGGCTCGCCGTAAAAAGGCCCGCTTGGCCCTGTCTGTTGCAGGTGTGTTGCTGGTCATTGGCGCCGCAGCGCTGACGATGCGCATTATGGCCCCGACAGCAGTTACAACGCTGACGGTTGCGCCCAAACCTGCCGAGCGCGTTCTGGCCGTCACCGGCCGCGTAAAGCCCCAGGAAAGCGTGCAGGTTTATGCCCGCGCCGCCGGGCAAATTGTCCGCCTGAACAAAGACGAAGGCGATCTGGTGCAAGCAGGCGATGTGCTGGGGCAGATCGACCCCGCGCGCGCCACCGCAAACCTGACGCAAGCCAAAGCCGCGCTGGACGCTCAGCGCCGTGTTCTGGCCCAAGCCGAACGCGACTTAGAGCGAGCCCAGGAATTGCTGAAGCGCGGCTCGACCACGCAAGCCGCCGTGGAAACCGCGACGCTGGCCGTCACCAAAGGCCGTGAAGACCTGCGCCGCCTGGAAGCTGTGCGCGACGAAGCACAAGTTCAGTTGGGCGAGCAAAGCATCATTGCCCCCTTCGCGGGTCGCATTCTCAATCGTCCGGTTGATCCGGGTCAGGTCGTGAGCACGACAACTGCCCTGTTCAGCATCGCCCCCACCACGGCCCAGGAAGTGGAAGCCGAAGTCGACGAAAGCTACAGCATGTCCTTGAAGCTGGGCCAAAGCGCGCGCCTGGCCTTCGCCGGAGTGCCTGAAGTCATCACGGGCACGCTGAGCTATCTGGCCCCGGAAATTCAAACCAGCACTGGCGGCCGCTTGGTGCGGTTCGCCTTCACGGCGCCTGAAAGCCTGGGCGACACCGAATTGCCGGTGGGTCTGTCGGTCGATGTGAACGTGATTGTCGATAAGCAAGCCAGCGCCATCACGTTGCCGCGCCAAGCCATCCGCGACATCACCAACAAGCCGTATGTCTTGACTGTGAAAGACGGTGCCGTCGCGCGCCAAGATATCGGCTTCATCGATTGGCCGGCCCCCAGCGTTATCGTGACCAAGGGTGTGACAGCTGGTGATGACGTGATCATGAGCCAGAAAGCCCTGCCCCCGGGCACAAAGGTATCGGTCGAGAAGTAAACAGACGCGAAATCAGCAAAAATCCATGCGGTATGAAGTCAAAGTCGCGCTTCGCTATCTCCTCTCCAGCAAGACACAGAGTGCCTTGCTGATCGGCGGAGTCGCGATTGGCGTGCTGGTCTTCTGCTTCATGACCGCGCTGATCAATGGCCTTGCGACCTTCCAGATCGAACAGACGGTCGGCAGCATCCCGCACATCACGATTGAACCGCGCGAGCAGGAGCCCCGCGTGCTGCGCGGCGATGGCGCAACTATTCTTCCCGCAATCCTGCGCGCCAACACCCAGCGCGAACAGATCCGCTCATGGCAGACCACACTTGATACCGTCACCGCCGATCCCTTGGTCCGCGTAGCTGTGCCGATTGTGGCCGGTAACGGCTTGGTGACGCGCGGTCAGGCTGTCCAGCCGGTGTCGATCACGGGCGTGAAGCCCGAGCAATTGTCGGAAATCGCGTCGATTGGTGACAATATTATCTCTGGCTCGGCTGACTTGGACCTGGATGGCGTGATCATCGGCTCGCGCTTGGCGCGCAACCTGTCGATCCAGGTGGGACAGCCGCTGGTGATCCGCTCAGACCGTGGCCGCGAAAGAAACGTGCGAGTCCGCGGTATTTTCTCCATCGGTATCGAAACGTTGGACGAGCGCGTTGTTTACATGAACTTCAAATCCGCCAAGGCGCTGTTGGACCTGGACAACGGCGTATCGCGGATTGATGTGAAGCTTTACGACCTGAATTCGGCGGGTGACTTGAGCACGCAGTTCCGCACCGCCACGGGGCTTAAAAGCACCAGTTGGACCGAAAAGAACCGTCGCCTGTTCGATGCCATCCAAGGCCAAGGCTCGACCGGCGGCCTTATCAAGTTCTTCTCGATCGTCACCATTGTGATCGGTGTTGCCAGCGCCCTGCTGCTCACCTCGGTGCGCCGCAAGCCCGAGATTGGCATTATGCGCAGCATGGGCGTCACCAAGTCTTTCATCACCCGCGTCTTCGTGCTGCAAGGCGTGCTGGTGGGCCTGTTGGGCGCCCTGGCCGGCGCAGGAATGGCTTATGCGTTCTGCTCAATCGTCGCCGAGTTCATCTTGCGTCCCAATGGTCGCCCCGTGTTCCCGGTCGATCCGGCGCAGGGCGCATACTTGTTTGGAATTATGCTGGCCACGGGCGCCAGCGCGTTAGCGGCAATTCTGCCGGCCCGCGCCGCCGCCGGCATTGATCCGGTAGAGGCTATCAGCCAATGAACATCGCCGTGCAAAACCCTGTGCAAGATCACCCTGAAACTCGCCCCGAGACCCGCGAGCCTTTGCTGGTCGTCTCGAACTTGAAAAAAGACTACGTCAACGGCGATGTCGTTGCGCAGGTGCTGAAAGGCATCAATTTCGAGATCTACAAAGGCGAGTTCGTGGCCATGCTGGGCCCCAGCGGCAGCGGTAAAAGCACGCTGTTGTCGATCTTGGGCACATTGTTACGTCCGACGTCGGGTCACTTCTTCATGCTGGATCACGACCTGACGACCGCCAGCGAAGATGAACTGACCCAGTTCCGCAACCGCAACATCGGCTTCGTGTTCCAGTACCACCATCTGCTACCGGACTTTTCGGCCTTGGAGAACGTGATGTTCCCGGCCGTGGCAGCGGGCCTGATGAGCAGCAATGAAGCCGAAGCCCGCGCCGCCGAACTTCTGACCCGCGTGGGCCTGGGCCATCGCCTGAACTATAAGGCCACGAAATTATCCGGCGGCCAGAAGCAACGCGTCGCCGTGGCGCGCGCGCTGATGAACAACCCGGCGATGGTGCTGGCCGATGAACCCACCGGAAACCTCGACCGCGAATCAACCGCGCAAGTGATGGAACTGCTGCGCGAGATCAACCAGGAAAGCGGCACCACGTTCCTGCTCAGCACGCACGACCCCAACATCGCCGCGCGTTGCGGCCGCAAGATCACCGTGGTCGACGGCAAGATCGCCAGCATCGAGACGGTCGCGGCACCTTCTAAAGAGACGGTGGCGGCGTAAATTTTCCGGCGCTTTCAGAAGACAGCGTCGCCGATACAGTTTAAACGCGGCTACGATATAAATGTCGTCTGCCCAAAGTTGGCTACTACGAAGCCTATTCTTTGATAATAATGACATTTAGCACCGCCATCTGATGCTTGGCGGAGTCATTAATCATTTATACCGTCGATATGAGTCTATTGCCTTAGCATTCAAACTCTAAGTGCAGGCACCATGATGTATGATTTATACAAACCTTTCCGCAATAAAATATGCGAACTAGAGTTACGTGAATCTCTTTATGTGATTTGGGGATACTCACAACATCTGCAGTATGAAGATTTTATGCTGCCCGCAGACATAGGAGCGGCGCGAGAATTCCTGTCAGCGCCCTACCCGCAATCAATAATAGGCGAATGGGAACTCGAACTAATTGCGAAAGAGGTAATAATCAATGCGGGCACACGGGCGGAGAGAAACACTTCGCTCAGCAGCTGGAGCGATTTGGCTTCTATTGTGAATTTACTTAAGCATTTAGAGAATTCT
>JAEUKL010000109.1 GCA_016793005.1 Rhodospirillaceae bacterium
GATTCACCCTCGGCGCATTTTTGTACGGTTTTGAAATATAGCACTTTGCCCGGCGTGTTGGGCACACCGGCCAGGAATTTAAACAGGCCCAGTTCTTCGCTGGGCAGTGAATTGCCTGACCACACGATTTCATCAACAACTTCGGCAATCGGTTTGCCTTCGCGCATCACGGGTTTGTCGGTTTTGCGCTTCAGCACTTGTACCTTCCACCCGGCGCCGCGCTCGGGCACGACAAGTGTAATCTCGGGTGGCACCTTCATTCTGATTTCGGTCGTTGGTGATGCGCCGCAGCCATGCGGTACGATCAGCGTGAACATCTCGTTATACCCGGCGCGACCTTTCATATTTTCGATGATCACGTGAGCTTGCGCGCTGGCTGCCTCCATCGCAACGGCGCATACCGCGACAAATAAAATGGACTTCAAAGTCATCGCCATCCTCCCCTATAAAATTCCCCGGCAGGAAGGATAGCGCGGAGTTAGAGCAGGTCTAAAGCTTGATTTTCACGCCCAACTCGCCCGCGACATCTTGGATGAATTGCCAGGCGACGCGGCCCGACCGTGCGCCCCGGGTCATTTGCCATTCGATGGCGCGCGCGCGTAAGTCCTCGGGTTTGATCGGCAGTTTCAGCGCCGCCGCATAACTGGTGATCATTTCGAGGTACGTATCCTGATCGACGTTGTGGAAGCCGAGCCACAGTCCGAAACGGTCAGACAGCGAAACCTTTTCCTGTATGGCTTCGTCACTGTTGATAGTGGCCACACGTTCGTTGTCGATCATGTCGCGGGCCATCAGGTGTCGGCGGTTCGAGGTGGCATAAAACACGACATTGCCTGGGCGCCCTTCGATGCCGCCGTCCAGGACGGATTTCAGCGCCTTGTAGCTGGTGTCCTGCGCATCGAAGGACAGGTCATCGCAGAGCAGGATGAATTTCCGGTCCAGATCACGCAGTTGCCCCAGAAGAGCGGGCAGGGTGGGGATGTCTTCGCGGTGAATCTCGACCAAGCTTAAGCGATTCTTGCCCTTGGCGCCGTCGTTGACGGCGGCGTGGACCGCCTTCACCAGGGAACTTTTGCCGGTGCCCCGTGCACCCCACAAAAGGGCATTGTTGGCGGGAAGCCCTTGGGCATGGCGGCGGGTGTTGGCCAACAGAGTGTCAGCCTGCCGCCCAATGCCTTTCAGCAGCTCCAGAGGAACACGGCTGACCTCTTGAACTGGGGCAAGTGCGCTGCGGTCTGGGTGCCATACGAAGGCATCAACCGCCGCCACGGGGGCTGGTTTAGCCTTCTCAGGGGCAATCCGGGCCAGTTCGTCGGCAATCCGGGTCAGAACCCCGTGAAGGGGATGGATGGGGGGCGTTTTTTTGGATTTTTTCGCGGGCATAGGGGTAACCCTAACAGATTGCCGGGGAAGGAAAAAAGGGCGATTCACAGGCGGGTCACAAGGCCGCTAAACCCGGGCTTATAGTGTTTGCAATACCCCCCTGCCTGAGTATAGTCCGCCGGTTTCGGCAGTCCCGCTGCCGCCCTGTTTTCCTGCGCGTTTTCGCATAACGCGCGCCCAACTTGGAGCGTCCCCGGATGTTTATCTCTTCGGCCTATGCCCAGGCCGGCTCAGCCGCCGCAGAACCCAACATGCTGGTCAATATGCTGCCGTTGGTGCTGATTTTTGTCGTATTTTACTTCCTGCTGATCCGCCCGCAGCAGAAGAAGATGAAAGAACATCGCAGCATGTTGGATGCCGTTCGCCGTGGCGACCGCATTGTCACCAATGGTGGCATCATCGGCATTGTGACCAAGGTCATGGAAGCCGAGCGGGAGTTGCAGGTGGAAATCGCCGACGGCATTCGGGTGCGTGTCGTGCGTGAAATGGTGTCCAATGTGTTGAGCAAGACCGAACCGGTCGCTGCCAACGACACCGATAAGAAAGATTCCGATACGGCCAGCAAATAGTCTGGCCCAATTCCCTGACGTTTAGGTCCTTCGATGCTTCAATACTCTGCCACTAAAGTTGCGCTTGTCGTCGCCGTGACGATGCTGGGCATTCTGTTCTGCGTCCCCAACTTTGTCAGTAAAGACACGCTGAGCCGCATGCCGGCTTGGTTTAAGCCATTAAATCTGGGCTTGGATTTGCAGGGTGGCTCGTATCTTTTGCTCGAAGTCGATTTGAAGTCTGTCAACAAAGAGCAGATGACAAACCTTGAGGAAGGTGTCCGTGGCGCACTGCGGGGTCCGCGCATCGCGTTTCGTAATTTGCGCGGCGGTGATGACGGCGTGTTCGTGACGATCAATGAACCCGATCAAGTGAGCGGCGCGCGTACGGCGATCAGCAAGGCCCTGCCGGATACCACCATCCAGGTGGAAGAAGAGACGCGCCTTCACGTCATGATCCCCGAGAAAATTCGCAAGGAGCGCGAAATTTCTGCATTGTCGCAGAGCATTGAAATCGTGCGCCGCCGTATCGACGAGTTTGGCGCCAGCGAACCAAACATTCAACGTCAGGGGACGGATCGTATCATCGTTGAACTTCCTGGCGTGAGCGACCCGGAGCGCGTGAAGTCGCTCTTGGGCCAAACCGCCAAACTGAATTTCCATCTGGTTGAGGCCAACGCAGGCCCCAACACCAATCCGCGTGACCTGCCGCCAGGCACGATGATCCTGCCAGGCGGCAAGGACGATAACGGCCTTTATGCCGTTCGCCGCCGCGTTGAAGTGAGTGGCGAGCGTCTGGTCGATGCTCAAGCCAGCTTCCAGGATGGCCGGCCGATTGTGAACTTCCGCTTCGACACAGCCGGCGGACGCCGCTTTGCTGCGGTGACCTCGGCCAACGTCAATCACCAGCTCGCCATCGTGTTGGACAACAAGGTTATCAGTGCGCCGAACATCAAGAGCCCCATTACGGGCGGTGCGGGCTACATTGAAGGAAACTTCACTGTTCAAGGCGCTCAGGACTTGGCGCTGCTGCTGCGTGCAGGTGCTCTGCCTGCGCCTTTGATCGTGCTGGAGGAACGTACGGTCGGCCCAGGCCTTGGCGAGGACTCTATTCGTGACGGCACACTTGCGAGCGTCGCGGGGGCCATTTTGGTCGCGATCTTCATGATCATGGCATACTTCACATTCGGCATTTTTGCCGTGATCGCCCTTGCGGCGAACCTGGCGTTGCTGTTTGGCGCGCTCGGTGCGTTGGGGGCAACACTGACCTTACCGGGGATTGCCGGGATCGTGTTGACCATGGGGATGGCGGTCGACGCGAACGTGCTGATTTACGAGCGCATGCGCGAAGAAAACGAGGTAGGGCGCACGTTGTTGAACTCGCTCACAACCGGGTTCAATCAAGCCTTCATGACGATCGCTGATTCGAACATCACGTCGTTTATCGCTGGCGTTCTGCTGTTCTTCCTGGGTGCGGGGCCAGTGCGCGGGTTTGCGATCACGCACGCACTCGGCATCGTCACCTCGATGTTCTCAGCCGTGATGATCACCCGCATGCTTGTCTGGTTCTGGTTTAAGTACGGCAAGCGTAACAACAATACGCTCCCGATCTGATAAGGCAGCCATACGATGCAACCGATCATTCGTTATCTTCCCAAAGACTATAAGTATGACTTCGTCGGCTTCCGCATGTGGCCGATCGGGTTGTCGTGCATTTTCGTTGTGGTCTCCCTGATTTCGCTTTTCGTGCAAGGGCTGAACTACGGCATCGACTTTGCCGGCGGCATCAAGATCGAAGCCCGCGCCAAGGGCGAACTTAATCTTCCTCTGTTGCGGACCGAGATGGAGGACTTGAACGTCGGTGAAATTGCCATTTCGACGTTCGGTGACAGCGGCAAAGATGTCACCATTCGTGTCGGGGCCCAGAAAGAGGGCGGTGAAGAGGCGACCAACAAAGCCGTCAGCGCCATCAAGACGGCTTTGGGTGAAGAGTTCGATGTCCGCAGCACCGAAGTGGTCGGTCCTAAAATTGGCTCGGAACTGGTGATCAACGGCGCCCTGGCCATTGCGCTCGGCGTTATCGGCATCGCGGTTTATGTTTGGATGCGTTTCGAGTGGCAATTTGCACTTGGGGCCTGCTTGTCGATCTGTCACGACGTGATCACGACCATCGGGTTGTTTTCAGTCTTTCAGATGCAGTTCGATCTCAATTCAATCGCGGCGATTCTGACCATTGCGGGCTTTTCGATTAACGACACCGTGGTTGTGTATGACCGCGTCCGCGACACGTTGCGGAAATACAAAAAGCTTTCGCTGCCGGATGTCTTGAACTTCTCGCTCAACAAGGTCCTCTCGCGCACGATCCTGACGACGGTTACGGCAACCTTATCCGTGGTCGCTCTGGTGTTGGTGGGGGGCGACGTGCTGCGCACGTTCAGTTTGGCCATGCTGTGGGGCATGTTCGTTGGGGTGTACTCAACGATCTATATCGCCTTGCCGATCCTGGTGTACTTCGACCTGCGCTCGGAAGACTTAAGCCACGGCAAAGCGGCGCCCGGCGTGAAGCAAGCACCCGAGTACGAGCGCCAACCGAGCTAAGCCGAGGCAGAGATGGACTTAACCCCAGTCTCTGCCCCCGGCCGCCAGAAAATCCAGAAATACGGCAATGGCCGGTTCACGGTCTCAGGGGCTGTGTTCAACGGTTCGGTTTTGGTTTTGCCGGACGGCGCTGTCGCGTGGCCGGCAACGGACATCGCGGCTTTAAGCGATGAGGCTGTTTCAGCACTGATTGAGCACGCGCGCAGCGTCGACATTTGCCTGATTGGCTGTGGAGCAAATGCGGTGCCGTTCCTTCCTGATCTGCGTAAACGCCTGAAAGAGGCGGGCGTGCACGTCGATTTTATGGATACGGGCGCTGCCTGCCGCACCTTCAACGTACTGGTGGCCGAGGGCCGCAGCTTGGCGGCGGCGTTAATTGCGATTTAGCCTAAAACGCACGCAACAAAAAACGGGGCGCATAAAGCGCCCCGTTTTATTTTGAACTCTGACGTTCTGATTAGTTCAGGTTTTGTTGGGCAACCATGCAGAACAGCATGGGAACCGAGAGCACCGTGTTGATGCGGCTGAACAGCATCGCCATGCGGGCAGACTTGGCTTTGGCTTCCGGGGCCGCTTCCACGATGCCCAGAGCGCGTTTTTGGTTCGGCCAAATCACAAACCAGACGTTGAACCACATGATGGCGCCCAGCCACATGCCGATGCCGATGATGCGGCCCGAGCCGTCGCGGGTGCCCAGAGCCAGGGCGTCCAGCAAATAGCCGGAAACCATCGCCAGGATCAGTCCTGACAGGATGGTGGCCATCGCGGCCCAGCGGAACCAGAACAGAGCTGAAGGCGCAATCACCTTCGAAATTGCTGGTTTTTGCTCGTCGGGGATTTTCGGCATATTCGGGATCTGCACGAAGTTGAAGTACCAGAGCAGGCCGATCCACATCACGCCTGACAGCACGTGAATCCAACGCCAGATGAACGGCCAGTTGCCGCCGAAGTTGCCGCCCGAAAGATAAGCGAACAGCGCAATACCCAGCACAAAGGCCAGGATGACGGAGTTGCGGAGATTAGGAAGAATCGCATTGATCATGACTGGCTCCCCTTATGTCAGATCACCCACCAAACGACAGGGTTGCCCCCGGCGTGAATGGCCGCATGTTACTCAAAACTTGCGCGCGCGCAACCTTCAAAGCCGGAAAAATTAGATAAAACAGGGTGTTATATGCCCTTTAACACCAGTCCTGCGCGTTGTGCAGCGCGGTGTGCCGCAGCAAATCCGGATTGAGCGGCGCTTTCCAGGGTGCAGGGCAGTCCTGTCGCGGTCCAATCCCCCGCCAAGAACAGGTTTTCGAACTGTGTCGTGGCTTCAGGGCGGTGTGCGTTCAGGCCAGGGCGATGGCGCAGGGTGGCGCGGCGCTCTTTGATGACATGATAAGGGGGCAGGC
>JAEUKL010000296.1 GCA_016793005.1 Rhodospirillaceae bacterium
GCGGGGACTGCTGATCGCGATCACATGCGCCCCCAGCATTTCCAACCGGATTGCAGATACATCGCGCAGGTCTTCGTTGTCTTCGACATACAAGATGCGCACGCCACGCAAGTCCGCGACGGCACGTGTAACAGCTATTGGCTGAGTTCCGGAGGCGACGGCAGCCGGCAGCGTTATGGTAAAGCATGTGCCATGCCCTGGTGTGCTTGCCACATCGATGCGGCCATTGGCCTGCTGAGTGAAGCCATAGACCATCGGCAGCCCCAGACCTGTTCCTTTGCCTTCAGGTTTGGTGGTGAAAAAAGGCTCAAAAATATTGGGTAGAATCTCAGGAGGGATGCCAGTGCCCGTATCAGTGATCGTGATGACGATTTGATCTTGGCCGGCTGTATCGCGAGCAGTTTTCCGCTCAACGCCTAGGGTGAGCGTGCCGCCCTGCGGCATAGCGTCGCGGGCATTGACGCATAGATTCAGCAAAGAGGTCTGCAGCAGTGCGGCGTCTGCATTCACATAGGCGCTTTGCGATGTAATCTGTGCTTTTACGACGATATTCGAGTTGAGCGTGTAGTGCAGAATTGCGGATACCTCGCGCGTAACGGCCGCGACATCCACGGTCGTGGGCTTCGGGTCGGCTTTGCGCGAGAACACCAAAAGACGCCGCGTTAAATCGGCCCCATGGACGCAGGCCGA
The DNA here is from genome assembly GCA_016793005.1 of Rhodospirillaceae bacterium. Taxonomy (GTDB): domain Bacteria; phylum Pseudomonadota; class Alphaproteobacteria; order Rhodospirillales; family Rhodospirillaceae. The sequence goes on from JAEUKL010000296.1 coordinate 691, forward strand.
TTCGATAAAGTCCAAATGCGAACGCGAATGGGGTTGAATTCCATTCTTCTCCCGCAATAACTCCGCGTTACCGCTGATCACACCCAGAAGATTATTGAAATCGTGGGCGATGCCGCCCGCAAGCTGACCAAACGCTTCCATTTTTTCGGATTGGACAAGGCGTTTCTGAAGGGCTTTCTGCTCCGTCAGATCACGTACGATAGCAGTCATCAGCGGGCCGTCGGCGGTATCTATTTTCGAGATAATCACTTCAATCGGGAATGTTTCGCCATTGCGTTTGCGGCCTTTCAGTTCCCGAATCGGGGCCGGCGCCATTTTGCGACTTGCGCTTTCAGTGATTCCATAAGTCCGCAAAAGGTTGCGATGTTGGCCTACGGACTCGGATGGAATCAGGATATCCAGCCGCTGGCCAATGGCTTCCGTGCGCGAGTAGCCAAAAACAAGCTCGGCAGCGGTGTTGTAGATTTGGATCGTGCTATCCAACCCAACGCCGATGACAGGCGTCGGTGTTGTGGAAATCAGGCGCTCAAACTTTGCCTCGGTGATGGCGAGGGCCTTGCGGCGTAGTTCTGCTTCGATTACATAAGCAATTTCGTCGCCCAGGCGCGCGAACAAGTCGAGTTCTTCGGCGCCAAAGGCATCAGGTGCATTCGCGTAGACGACAAGCGCGCCACCAACCAAGTAATTCCGCTTAAATGGCACGGTCACTGATGAGCGGATACCGAAGGTGGATGCATTTCCCTGCCATAGTTTGAACGTGGGATCGGTTACGGAATCCCGCATGATGTAGGGTTGGCCTGATCTGATGGACGAGCCAGTCGGCCCCTGTCCTTCGGGGAGGTCTTCCGACCAACTAAGGCGCAGGCTATCCATGTAGCCAATCGCTGAACCGGCGCTGCCCAACACGCGTATTGGTTTTCCTTCACCATGTTCTGCTTGACCAAACCACGCCAGAACATAGACTCCATTACCGACGATGGCCTGACAGACGCGGCGCGCCAACCCTTCAACATCATCGATGTGTGTCAACGCCGACATTGACTGCGTATACGCATGAACCGCCCACGACAAGCGTTGGAGCCGGTCAACGGCATCGCTCTCTTCTTGCCGTTGTAACGCGATGATACGAACGGCATCGTGTGCAATGCTATCAGCTGGGTCGTAAGGTGTTACTTCTCTTAAATTGATGATGATATCGTGCCCGTCGCTGTGCTTCAGAGCCAAGGTGCGAGGCGCTGTGGCGCCATCTAGGAACGCGGCGGCCGTCGGCGTTTGAACCGACACAAACAAGTCTGTGAAGCGGCGGCCCCGCAGGGCTTCAGCGTTATAGCCGGTCAGTTTGCACGCAGCTAAGTTAGCTTCGGTGATGACGTGAGTGCGCCCGTCAATTGCGACTTGAGGCGAAGGCGCATGATCCCATGCG
>JAEUKL010000309.1 GCA_016793005.1 Rhodospirillaceae bacterium
GCTTCGGAACCAGGACACGGTCTCGTTCAAAGAACAGTTCCGTGCGGTCGACGTGCTGATGATTGACGATGTGCAATTCATCGCCGGCAAAGACGCGACCCAGGAAGAATTTTTCCATACCTTCAACGCACTGGTGGACCAGGGCCGCCAGATCGTGCTCTCGGCCGACAAATCGCCTTCGAACATCGAGGAAATTGGTGATCGTTTACGGTCGCGCTTGGCCTCGGGCCTTGTGGCCGATTTGCACCCCACCACCTTTGAATTGCGTTTGGGTATCCTTGATGCCAAGGCCGACAGTTTAGGGACCCCGGTGCCGCCCAAGGTGAAGGAATTCCTGGCCCACAAAATCACCTCGAACGTCCGCGAGTTGGAAGGTGCACTGACCCGCCTCTGCGCCCACGCTCAGCTGGTCGGTGGCGAAGTGTCGCTGGAGACCGCGCAAGACCTGTTGCAGGATTTGCTGCGCGCCCACGACCGCAAATTGACCATGGAAGAAATTCAGCGCCGCGTGGCCGAGCACTTTAAAATTCGCCTCTCGGATATGAGCTCGGCGCGCAGGGCCCGTGTCGTGGCCCGTCCCCGTCAGGTGGCGATGTACCTGGCCAAGCAGCTGACCTCGCGCTCGCTGCCCGAGATTGGCCGGGCCTTCGGCGGCCGCGACCACACCACCGTCATGCACGCCGTGCGTAAGGTGGAGGAACTCTGCCGCGACGACACGGCCTTTGCCGAAGACGTGGAACTCTTGACCCGGATGCTGGAAAACTAAGCGGGATCGGTGGGGGCGCATCTATCCCCGCTATCCCCGGTTTTAAACCGGATTCCCCTGTAAAAACTTGCTCCTAACGGCTCTGTTGATATAGTCGGCAGTCCTGCAAACGCAGGGGCTGGCGCCGTGCTTGGGCTGCCGCAGGACAACCAAAAACAGAAGATTTTCTCAGTCTCATGAAATTCGTCATCGAGCGCGCCGCTCTCCTCAAATCCCTGGGCCACGTTCAAAGCGTCGTCGAGCGCCGCAACACCATACCCATTCTGTCCAACGTCCGCATCGATGCCGCCAAAGGCAACCTCGCGCTGCATGCGACCGACATGGACATCGAGATTGCTGAAAGCACGGCGGCTGATGTGTCCAAGCCCGGCGGCACCACGACACCTGTGCTGACGCTTTATGAGATTGTGCGCAAACTGCCTGACGGCAGCCAAGTCGAGGTCGCTACCTCCACCGACGGTGCGCAAATCACGCTGACGGCCGGGCGCTCGAAATTCACGCTGGCCTGCCTGCCGGTGGAAGACTTCCCGGCCATGACGGGCGGCGATCTGTCGCACAATTTCAAACTGGCCGCCGGCGATCTGCGCGCCCTCATCGACCGCACCAAGTTTGCCATCTCGACCGAAGAAACCCGCTACTACCTCAACGGCATTTACCTGCATGCCGCCAAGAACGACGGCGTGAACGTGCTGCGTGCGGTTGCGACTGATGGGCATAGACTGGCCCGCGTTGAAGTGCCGCTGCCCGATGGCGCGGCCGGTATGCCCGGCGTCATCATCCCGCGCAAAACCGTGGGCGAACTGCGTAAATTGATCGACGAAACCGATGCGGATATCGCCATTTCGCTGTCGGATGCCAAAATCCGTTTTGGTTTCGACAACGTGGTGCTGACCTCGAAACTCATCGACGGCACGTTCCCCGACTACGAACGCGTCATTCCCTCGGGCAACGACAAAACGCTGGAAGCCAACCGCAAGGAAATGGCTGCGGCTGTGGACCGTGTCTCGGCCATCAGTTCTGAAAAATCGCGCTCCATCAAAATGGCCTGCGAGAAGGGCATGATCACGCTGTCGGCCTCATCACCCGAAGCGGGAAGTGCGACCGAAGAAGTGGAAGCCTCGTACGGTGCGGGTCATCTGGAGATCGGGTTTAACTCGCGCTACCTCCTCGACATCCTACAACAGATCGAAGGCGACGCTGCCCGGTTCTCGATGTCGGATGCTGCCTCACCCACGGTCATTCGCGATGTGGCCGACGGCTCGGCGGTCTACGTTCTCATGCCGATGCGCGTTTAACATTCACGCGTGTCCTTGCACGCGTGAACGCGCAATCTCCACACACACCCGCTGGTCACACGCCGACAGGCACAGCCGGCGTTGTCCGGCTTGATCTCACGTCGTTTCGCTCATACCCGTCGCTGCGCCTGGATGTGGCTTTAAGCCCCATTGTGCTGACGGGGGCCAATGGTGCGGGTAAAACCAACTTGCTTGAGGCGGTGTCGTTCCTGGCCCCGGGCCGGGGCTTGCGTGGTGCGCGCCTGATGTCTGTTGCTCGGACCGAGCCGGAAAAAAATCTCATCCACCCATGGGCGGTTTCAGCACTGGTCACCAACCCCGACGGCGAAGTGCGATTGGGCACAGGGCTTGCGACCGACGGCAAAGACACCCGCCTTTCTGATAAACGAGCCGTTCACGTGAACGGCATGGCCGTGAAGGGCCAAGTTGCCTTGTCCCGGCATTTGGGCGTGGTCTGGCTGACGCCGGCCATGGACCGCATTTTCCTGGATGCCCCATCGTCACGGCGCAAATTCCTGGATCGTCTGGTCACGGCCTTTGATCCCGATCAGGCCGGGCGCATTGCGGCCTACGAACACGCTCATCGTCAAAGAATGCGGCTCTTGCGCGACGGCATTGATGACAAAACCTGGTTCGCCGCCCTGGAAGACACGCTCGCACGCTATGGGATTGCCATAGCCGCTGCCCGTGCCGACATGGTGAGCCGCCTCAACGCCGCACTTTCGCAAACGCGTGGCCCATTTCCGGGGGCCATCATGACGCTGGTGGGCGACACCGACCGCTGGCTTGCGGAAATGCCCGCGGTCGACGTGGAGGAAAAGCTCCGCAATGTCCTCGGCGCCGCGCGCTACGGCGATGTGCCCGATCCGGGCCCCCATAAAACCGATCTCATGGTCACGTTTGGGTGCCTTGGCCACCCCAGCCATAATTTGCCCGCAAGTATGTGTTCTACGGGGGAACAGAAAGCACTGTTGGTGTCTATCGTGCTTGCCTCGGCCCGGTTGCAGACCAAAAAGCGCGGCTTTCCGCCCGTACTTTTGCTGGATGAAATCGCCGCCCACTTGGATCCCGAACGACGCGATGCGCTGTTTGCCGAGATCTTGAATATGGGCGTTCAGGCTTGGCTGACAGGCACCGACGAAGCGCTTTTTACGGGCCTTGGAAGTCAAGCCCAATACTGGTCTGTGGGGCAGAATACCTTGCGTTCAAACACTCGCCAGAGCGCCTTTTGAGCCCTATTGTGGGCCCATAAATTCGCTGATTTTCAGGTTCCCGAGCCACCATGACTGCACCCGCCGCCACGCAAAAAACCCCTGATTCTGCTGCGCCCGAGAAGGCTTACGACGCGGAATCCATCAAAGTCTTGAAGGGGCTTGATGCCGTTAGAAAGCGCCCAGGCATGTACATCGGCGACACCGATGACGGCTCTGGTTTGCACCACATGGTTTACGAGGTGGTGGACAACGCCATCGACGAATCCCTGGCTGGTTACTGCGACAAGGTTGAAGTGATTCTGCACGGCGATGGCGGCTGCACGGTGCGCGACAACGGCCGCGGGATTCCGGTCGATATTCACAAGGAAGAAGGCGTTTCCGCCGCCGAAGTGATTATGACCCAACTGCACGCGGGCGGGAAATTCGACCAGAACTCCTACAAAGTTTCGGGCGGCTTGCACGGCGTCGGCGTGTCGGTGGTCAACGCGCTCTCGAACCGTTTGGAGCTGCGCATCTGGCGCGGCGGCAAAGAATACTTCATGGCGTTCAAGGACGGCGAAGCGGTTGCGCCGTTGGAAATGGTGGGCGATGCGCCCATCGTGAAGGACGGCAAGCGGGCGGGCAAACAGCTCACCGGTACGGAAGTAAAATTCTTCCCGTCCTCTGAGATTTTCACCAAGACCGTGTTTGATTTCGGCACGCTGGAGCACCGCCTGCGCGAACTCGCGTTCCTGAACTCAGGCGTCTATCTGTGCCTGACCGATGCGCGTCACTCGGAAAACAAAAGCGTCGATATGCGCTACGACGGCGGCATCGAAGCCTTCGTCAAGTACCTGGACCGCACCAAGCAGGGCTTGCATGAGACTGTCGTGATGACGGGCGAGAAGGACGGTATCACCGTCGAACTCGCCATGGAGTGGAACGACAGCTACCACGAAAATACGCTGTGCTTTACCAACAACATTCCACAGCGTGATGGCGGTACGCACCTGGCCGGGTTCCGCGGTGCCTTGACGCGCACGTTGAACAAGTACGCGGCTGAAGGCGGCCTCGGCAAAAAAGAAAAGATCGAGCTTTCGGGCGATGACATGCGCGAAGGTTTAACGTGCGTGCTTTCGGTGAAGGTGCCGGACCCCAAGTTCTCATCGCAAACCAAAGACAAGCTGGTGTCGTCAGAAGTCCGCCCCGTTGTCGAAGGCATTGTGGGCGAAAAGCTGGCCAACTGGTTTGAAGAGCATCCTGGTGAAGCTCGCAAGATCGTGGGCAAGGTGGTGGAAGCCGCGCTTGCCCGTGAAGCTGCGCGCAAAGCCCGCGAACTCACACGCCGCAAGGGTGCCTTGGATTTGGCCTCGCTGCCCGGCAAGCTCGCCGACTGCCAATCCCGCGATCCCGCCGCCTCTGAAATCTTCATCGTCGAGGGCGACAGCGCCGGCGGCTCTGCGAAACAAGGCCGTGACCGTAAATTCCAGGCCATTTTGCCCTTGCGCGGTAAAATCCTGAACGTGGAGCGCGCGCGTTTTGACAAGATGCTGAGCTCGGCTGAAATCGGCACGCTGATTACCGCGCTCGGCACCGGCATCGGGCCCGAAGAATTCAGCATCGCCAAGCTGCGCTACCACAAAATCATCATCATGACTGACGCCGACGTGGACGGCTCGCACATCCGCACGTTGTTGCTCACGTTCTTCTACCGCCAACTGCCGCAGTTGATTGAAAACGGCCACCTCTTCATTGCCCAGCCGCCGCTCTACAAAGCCAAGCGCGGCCAGTCGGAAGTTTACTTAAAAGACGACAAGGCGATGGAAGACTACCTGATGAATGCAGGTTTGAGCGACGCCGTGCTCACCACCTACGGCGGCGCACAAGTGGCGGGCGAAGACTTGAAGCGCTTGTCCATCCGTGCCCGCGAAGTGAAGCAATCCTTGCAGAATCTCAGTCGTACGTTGCCGCTGAAAATCGTCGAGCAATCCGCCATCGCGGGCGCTTTCAACCCTGATGTGCTGTCCAATGATCAACTGGCCACCCAGGCTGCGGGGTATGTGGCCAAACGCCTTGATCATCTGGAAACGGAATACGAGAAAGGCTGGGAAGGGGCGGCTGCTGTCGGCGGCGGGCTCACGTTCACGCGCACTTTGCGCGGCGTGACGGAAACCTACGTGCTTGATGCGCGCACACTGCATTCCACGGAAGCGCGCCACCTGGATGCGCTCGCCTCAGAACTACAAGTAACTTACACCCAACGCGCAACGCTGAAATACAAAGACAAAGAACTGAAAATCAACGGCCCGGTCTCGCTGGTGTCTGAAGTGATGAGCATGGGCAAGAAGGGTGTGTCGCTGCAACGCTACAAAGGCTTGGGCGAAATGAACCCTGGTCAGTTGTGGGAAACCACGCTTGATCCCAATGTCAGAACCTTGTTGCAGGTGAAGGTCAGCCACGCCGACGAAGCCAACGAAATCTTCTCGACCCTCATGGGCGACATCGTTGAGCACCGCCGCGACTTTATCCAGGACAACGCGCTGCAAGTGCGGAACCTGGACGTTTAGAAACCGCCGCCGAAAACAAAAGCCCGGCCGATATAAACATCGTGCCGGGCTTTATTTTGTAAAAAATATCAACTTGCGAGGGCTGCGTAACCTTCGGCTAAACTACTCCGGCTTCACCACAATCTGTACGCGCTCGTCCTCGTCGGCCAGCACATTGATGGTGCGGTAGTGGTCTTCCCAGGCATCGGCGAACTCGCACAAGGCCTGCAATAGCAGCGCATCCATGGTCTTGTCCATCTGGGCGGCCAGCGCCATCAGGCGCGCTTCCAGATCCTTGGGCAGTACGGTTTCGGTGCGCTGCGGGCGGCGGGCTTTTGTCTTGGCCTTCGGCGTCTTGGTTTTCAGGTTTTTGCCTTTCGGGCTTTTGCCTTTTACTTTCTTGGCCTTGGATTTTGCCGGCTTCGGGCCTGCTTTTTTGGGTTTCTTTGCCATGGCGTTCACACTCTGCTTTATTCAAACCGCTTGCTTCAAACCGCGATTTGCTGGACCACATCACAATCTGCGCCGACACTTTGCCGCAATTTGCGATTACGACAACATCCTGGGGTAGGCGCAGGGCTCGTATTTACGGGCACAAACTACACCATAGTTGATACAGACGCACACGGAATGTCAGACGCTCAAGACGATCATGGGTTCGACGGCGATACCGACGCCCCGAAGCCCAAAAAGAAAAAGCGCGCCAAAAAAGGCGGCGCGAAGACGGCGAAAGGCGCGCGCAGCACAAGTTTGCCATCGCCCCCACAATCGCTGGCATGGCGTATCGCCACTAATATCGCCGCCGCCGGTGTATGGGCCGGCATCGCAGCGCTCATTCTGGTGGCGTATCTGGCGCTGACGTTGCCGCCGATCGATGTGAATACCCTCACCCGTCGCCCCAATGTGGTGATTTTAGACGATGCCGGCAGCGAACTGGCCAGCTTCGGCGATAACTACGGGCGCAGCGTCAACCTGAAGGACTTGCCGAAATCTCTGCCGGCAGCGGTAATTTCGGTGGAAGACAGGCGGTTTTATCAACACTTCGGCATTGATCTGCGCGGCCTTGCGCGCGCCATGGTGGTGAACGCCCAAGCCCAAGGCTTGGTTCAGGGTGGGTCCACCATCACGCAACAGGTGGCCAAGAACCTGTTCCTGACGCCCGAACGCACCATGACGCGCAAGCTGCGTGAGATGCTGCTGGCCTTGTGGCTGGAACAGAATTTCACCAAGGATGAAATCCTCAGCATCTATCTCAACCGCGTTTACTTGGGCGCGGGCACCTATGGTGTTGAAGCGGCGGCCCAGCGGTACTTCGACCAATCAGCCAAAGATTTGGGCGTGTATCAATCGGCCGTCATCGCGGGGCTGTTGAAGGCGCCCTCGCGTTACAACCCGGCCGCAGATCCTGGCCTTGCCCAAAAACGTGCTGAAATCGTGCTGCAAACGATGGTCGAGACCGGCGCGCTGACACAGGCCGAAGCCAAAGCCGCGGAAAAAAGCGGTGCGCAAATTCTGAAGAATGCCTCAGCCAATGTGCGCCCGCAGCGCGCGCGGTATTTCACCGATTGGATTTTGGCGCAGGTGGAAAGCTATGTAGGCACGGTCGACCGCGATTTGATTGTGCGCACCACGCTGAATTGGCCCATGCAGCAGGCAGCTGAAGCGATTCTGGACAAACAGATCGAAGCCGCCGAGAAATCCCAAAAGGTCACGCAAGGGGCTGTTGTAACCCTGGCCCCCAATGGCGCGGTGCGCGTGATGGTGGGGGGGCGCGATTACGCCGACAGCCAGTTCAATCGCGTCACGCAAGCGCTGCGTCAGCCGGGATCATCGTTCAAGCCCTTCGTGTATCTGGCGGCCCTAGAGGCGGGATATCAGCCGGGCGACATGGTGACTGATGCGCCCATCAATATTTCAGGTTGGCGGCCGAAGAACTTTTCGGGCGATTACAAAGGCCCCGTCACGGTGGAATACGCGCTGCAAGAATCCATCAATACTGTTGCTGTGCGATTGGCGCAGGATGTCGGCCCCAAGGCCGTGGTGAATGTGGCGCGCCGCTTAGGCATTACCGCAGACATAAAGCCTGAACTGTCCATCTCTCTGGGGTCCAACGAAGTTACGCTGCTGGAACTGGTCTCGGCCTATGTACCGTTTGCAAATTCCGGCTTTGCCGTGCTGCCCTTCGCCATTGTCAGTATTTCAGATCGCGACGGCGAGGTGCTGTATGAACGCCAGGCCGGCGACCTGGGTCGTGTGATCTCGGAAGAAAACGTCGCCACCATGAACCGCCTGATGCACAACGTGGTCGAACAAGGAACCGGCAAGGTGGCGAAGTTCGGCTATCCGGCGGCGGGGAAAACCGGCACCAGTTCCGATTTCCGCGATGCGTTGTTTGTGGGCTTTACGGCAGATCTGATCACCGGTGTTTGGGTGGGCAACGACGACGGCAAATTCATGAAGGGCGTGACGGGCGGCGGGTTGCCGGCGCGCATCTGGCACGACGTGATGCTGGCCGAGCACAAAGGCTATGAACGCAAAGATTTGCCCGGGCTTGAAGACGAGCCCGGTCTGATTGCGCGGTTCTGGCAGTCCATCGTGGGCGATGAAAAAGGACCCGAACCGCAGGGCGCGGATGATTAATCAGAGATGTTCGTGCTGGGTGCGGCGCACGACGCCGTAATACACCAGAAGCGCCATCAACGTGGTGGCTGTGATCACGGCAAACAACGGCACCGTCGTGTTATCCAGCAGTTTGCCCACGCTGGCGCCGATCAGCGCGCCCGCGCCCATTTGGATGCAGCCCGTAACACTGGAGGCCGTGCCCGCCATGTCGGGGAAAGGTGCGAGTGCCCCGGCAAGCGCGTTCGGAAACACCAGCGCGCAGGCGAAAAACACAAAGGCCACCGGGCCGATCACTGTTACCACATTTTGAATATGCAGCAGCGCCAGGGTCAGGCCCGTTAAACCTGCGCATAATCCGATCCACACGCCCAGCTGCATTGTTTTCAGGATGCCGAGTTTGCGAATTAGCTTTGCACCAACGGCGCTGCCACTGATGAAACCGATGGCGACAAAAATAAAACAGTAGCCGAAATTTTCCGGCGCCACGCCCAGGATGTCGATCACGACAAATGAGCCGCCTGAAATGAAACTGAACAGGCCGCCGTAGGTGAAGGCTGTGGTGAAGGTAAATCCGATGAAGCCTTTATGCCGCAAGAGATGCGTAATGTTGCGCGCCAACCGAGAGGGGTCGATGGCTTGCGGGTTCATCTGTTTGTTGGTCTCGCTGAGGATCAACAGGCTCGCCAGCGTGAGGGCCGCGCCAATACCCGTCAGCACATAAAACTGCCCATGCCAGCCCAGGGCGGTATGCACAACGCCGCCGATGATGGGTGCGACCGCCGGGGCCAGGGCCATAGCGCCGCCCATGTAGGAAAAAATGCGCGCCGCCTCTTCGCGGCCGTACATGTCGCGCACCATGGCGCGCGTCAGGACGCCGGTGGCGCAGCCGCCCACCGCCGAGATAAAGCGCAAGGCAATCAGGCGGTCGATACTGTCCGCGAACGCGCACGTTAAAGTCGCGACCGTGAACACCACCAAGCCGATCACCATGGGGGGCTTGCGGCCAAAGCGGTCCGACACCGGTCCGTAAAACAACGTGCCGAGCGACAAGCCCACCATGAAGGCGCTGAGGGTCAGCTGCGTCTGCGACACGCTGGCGCCGAAGTAGACGCCAATGCTCGGCAACGAGGGCAAGTAAAGGTCTGTCGACGTGGGGGCCAAGGCCACCAGCATCGTCAGCAGTACTACAATTGTGGTGAATGAAGCCTGTTTAGCCATAGATCTTGTGTGTGCACCGCCGAAGAAACGCCGATTTTTTATATGAAATAGGCCCATATGGCCACAGAGTGGCCGGTTTTTTGTAGCCCACCCTTTTTAATGCTCAAAGACAAGCAACGGATTGAAATCGTGTGTTTTTTCAGGATCGCGCAGGTCCTGTCACAATTCCCTGCCCACGCAGTGAAGCCAAAAACACAATATCGTAACGGATGCCAACCAATCATCGAACGAAAACAATGTAGTCCTGGCCTCATAAGAAAGTTAATTTTTGTTGCCGTCCCCTGACCTACCTGGATAATCCGCCGCGCCAGCGCCGGTAAGGATTTAAGGCGCATGTTTCCTAAGGTGCACGGTGGGTTTGGAGAACCTCTGCACCACGATGACGGAGCCGGGCGAACGGCAAGGTCTTGTTAAGGCCACCCTCGCTAAGGTTCCTCAGGCTGCCCGAATCCTGCACCGCAGAGACCGTCGGGATCGGCAGTTCTTAGGGTCGGCATTTTGAACCCACGAATGGGTTACGGCGTTGGACCGCCGCAGCGTTAACAGATTTGGTTTTACCTACGAGGAGCGTTTTGCATGACCCTCATGCATCTGATGCCGCGCCGGTTTTCGGCTGCGCACCAACGATGGCCCTGGATTCTCACCGTGATTGCGGCCACGGTGGCCGCGTTCTTTTCAGCTTTGAATCCTGCCTTTGTCTACGCCAACGATATCCCCGACGACATTCAGATTGATCTGTCCAGCATCGTCGTTTCCAAAGAAGAACTGATTTGCCTCGCGCTCAACGACTACTGGGAAGCGCGCAGTGAAGTGATTGCAGGGCGCATCGCTGTCGCCCGCGTTGTGTTGAACCGTGCAATGGATCCGCGTTATCCCTCGAACATTTGCGATGTCGTGAAGCAGAGCCGCGTCAGCGGCACGCTCCATCGCTGCCAATTCTCGTGGTACTGTGACGGCAAAACCGATGTGCCCTACGATCCCAAGGTGTGGCGTGATTCGTTAAAGATTGCCGCCGCGGTGTTGCAGAAAGATTCCGCCATCCCCGACCCGACCGACGGGGCCCTTTGGTATCACGCGGACTTCACCCGTCCCTCGTGGGCGTTGGGTTATGAATCCACCACCATCATCGGCACACACGTGTTTTATCGCGAACCGGTGGAAATCGGCGGCCCGCTCAAACGCAAACCGTTCGTTGAGCGTTTGAACGCCTTTGCCGACTTCAAGGCTGAACAAAAGACAGCCAGCCTTGGCGGCAATAAGGCCGGCAGCAGCGAACGCAAGGTTGCGGCGCGCTAAAAAAGCTCATGCCGCCACGCTGATCTGTTTTGAACTTAAAGTATCCGATGCAGGCTTGCGCCATGATGACGCAGCCACGCGCGCGCTTCTTTTGAATCGCCGATCAACGTATCGACCGTGCGCCAGAACGACGGCGAATGGTTCATGTGCTTTAGGTGCGCAACCTCGTGCGCAACCACATAGCGCGCCACGTTTTCAGGCGCCAACATCAGACGCCAACTCAGCGACAGGTTGCCGTTGCGCGTGCAACTGCCCCACCGTGTCGCGGTATCGCGCACCGCCACGCGCGCAACTTTCACACTCAACTGACCGGCGAACGTGCGGGCCCAAGCGGCAAAAACGGACTTTGCTTGATCTTTTATAAAGTCGCGGGTTCGCCGGCTTAAGTGATCGGCGTTGCCGCTGACATGAATAACCGCACCCTCACGCCATACGCCGCGCTTGGCGTCGGGGGCTGCGCGAATCATGACATCCTGTCCCAGTAACGCGACCGTACTGCCGTCGCCGAGCGTTTGTTTGGGGTGCAGTGTCTCCAGATGCTTTTCAATCCAGCGGCGTTGCGCGTTCAGGAACGTTCCCACCAGCTTGTCGCTCGCGCGTGTGGGCCGCACCAGGACAATGCAGCCTTCGGCTACATCCACCCGCAAACTGATGCGCTTGGCGCGCGGACTAATCTCGGTGCGGATGCGGCTGCCCAGTTTGTCGTCCATCAACAGCGCGGCTGCGCTGGCTTTTGGGGCCGGGCCGAACATTAGTAGTCTTTCCAGGGAACGATGTGCTTCACTAGCTCGCCGGCCTCGCGTTCCGACACAACGCGGCCGCGAACAGATACACCGGCCTCATGCACGCTTTCGGGATTGCCCGTAATCAACGGGTGCCACGCGGGCAAATCTTTCTTTTCACTGAGAAGCCGATAGGCGCATGTTGTTGGCAGCCAATCCAATCCGCCCACAGTATCGGGCCGTAAGACCACGCAATCCGGAACCAATGTTTTGCGCCGTTCATAGTTGGTGCATTGGCAGGTGTGGGTGTCCATCAAACGGCACGTCACATTGGTGATTTTCAGTTTGATGCCTTTAATCTGCACTTTGTGCAGGCAGCATTTTCCGCAGCCGTCGCATAGGCTTTCCCATTCCTGATCGCTCATCTGGCGCAAACTTTTGGTGCGCCAGAACGGTTCAGCGGGCGTGTTGCGATCGGGTGCTTTTGTCACGTGTACTCGTGATGAAAGGTCTTTAGCGTTTTGATCCAAATTCCTGCCGCAGGCGCGCGGCGATCTGTTCGGGCGTTGCGTCAGATCCAAAATGCGTCACATACGCACCTTTGTCGTCCATGAAATAGATAAAGCCCGAATGCTCCATCATATACTCGCCGAGGGTTTGTTCCTGCGCTTTTTTAAAATAGACGCGGTAGGCATCACTGGCCTGACGCACCTGTTCGGGCGTGCCCGTCAGCGCCAGGAACCGCGGGTGAAAATTAGCGATGTAGTCGGCCATGGCGGCCGGTGTATCACGCTCGGGGTCAACCGAAATGAAAATCGGATTGACGTTTTCGCCAAAAGGTCCGGCGATATATAAGGCCTGCGTGATGGTCTGAAGCGAGATGGGGCAGATATCCGGGCAGTGCGTGAACCCGAAGTACACCAGCGCATATTTGCCCTTCAGGTTGTCGGCGGTGACGGTTTGACCCTTCTGGTCTACGAGCGCGAATGCGCCCCCGATGGCTGCACTGCCCTGCACGGTGTTTACGGCAGGTCTGGGCGTCGGGCGAATACCCGGCAGGAACATCAGCAACAGCAACAGTGTCCCCATGGCGATGATGGCGGGGATCAGCACGCGCTGGGCGATTTTCTTTGCATTCATGGGCGGTCTCGTTGGGTTAGGCGCTGGACTTACTTTACCTGGGCGGCCCAGCGATCAATCTCGGCACTTAAAGCCGCGTCGGCATTTTTCTTGGCGGCGGTAAAATCGCGGGCCGCGGCTTTTTTATCGCCCGCCTTAAAGGCCGCCAGGCCCCGCACAAATAACGCCTCCGCATGGTCCGGGGCCAGCTTTAAAATGTCATTGCTGATCTTCACTAAATTCGCAGGCAACGGCGCCGGCGAATCTAAATTCGTGTCGCTCATCACGGCACCGGCATAGCTCAGTTTGGGCTGAAGATCGTCGGGGCGCAGCGAGATTGCTTTTTCAAACGCCTTTTGGGCGCCGTCGGCATTACGCAGTACCATGTACGAGCGGCCCAGCATCATCCAGCCGTTGAAATCGCTGGGGTCATTCTCCAAACGTCCGGCCAGCGCGCCCACCATGGCTTGAATCTGCGCGAGGTTCTCAGCCGAGAACTGTTCTTTGATGGCGCTGACATCAGGCGAGGTGATGTCTTCGGGGTCGCTTGCGGGAACAGAGGCCGTAGTTGCCGCTTTTGGCGCTGGCGCGGATGGCACGGGTACGGGCGCGGCCTTGGCATCAGTTTTCAGCACATCCAGCGGGTGCTTGGGTTCCACATTCATCGGCATCACGGCAGCACTTTGCGCCACCTGGAACATCTGGCCGCGCACCATCTCAAGCCAGGGCGCATCTTTGGGGGCATCGGCCGTCAGATCGCGCCAGATGGCGATAGCGCTTTGCGCATCACCCTTCTGCGCGGCAGCTAAGCCCAGATAAAAACGCGCGCGTGGCTCGGCGCGGTCGCGCTGCAAGGCTGTCAGGAAAGCGGCTTGCGCATCGGCGCTGACATTGCCGTCGGCCACCGTCACCAGCATTTCGCCAAAGTTGGCGTAAGGCTCGGCGCCAGGCGGGTTTAAGCTCAGCACATGGCGGCCGGCTTCCAACGCATCCTCGTAGCGCTCCATCTGGCGATAGCTCCGCGCCAGAAGCGACCAGCCCTCGATGTTGTCGGGGTCGGCGGCCATGCGTTGCGCGAGTTGCTCCACCAGGCCGGCCATCTGGGCTTCTTGCGCGCTCTGCGCTTCAGGGGTGGCGGCCACAACCGGCTTGAGCGTGGGCGCGCCCAGATTCATGTAGATGGCAAAGGCGATGAGCGGCACGGCCACGGCCAAAAGCGCGGTCAGGGCGGATCTAAGCCCGGCGCCTTCACGCCACACCGTAACGAGCGGGCGCCGTGCCGCCGCCAGCAAACGGCGCTGGATTTCAAGCTTCAACGCATCGGCCTCGGTGGTGTTGATAACGCCACGCGCAAGGTCGCGGTCGATCTCGGCCAACTGATCTTTCAGCACCACCACATCGCGCGGGCCCTCATCGGGCGTTGCCGCATCGCGGACCAACGGCCACACCAAAGCGGCCACAACCAGAAGCGCCAGACCGGCCAGCAATGCCCAAATCATGGCGCAGAATCCTTTTGAGTGCCGTCATCGGTGTTCGTAATCTCTTGCAGCGCTTTGGCATCTTCCATGCTTAAGGCTTCTGGTGCTGCCGCCGGTGCAGGTTTGCGCAAGCGGCGCATCACGATAAACCCGCCCACGATCAGCACCAGGAATGGCCCGAACCAGAGGACAAGGGTTTCGCCCGTCATGCGCGGCTTTAACAGTACGAAGTCGCCATAGCGCTGCACCATGTAAGCCAGGACTTGGTCATTCGTATCGCCGGCCTTGATGCGCTCGCGCACCAACAGGCGCATATCGCGCGCTAATTCGGCGTTGGAATCATCAATCGTTTCGTTCTGGCACACGACGCAGCGCAAAGCCTTGCTGACCTCGCGGGCGCGGGCCTCGGCGGCCGGATCGTTCAAACGCTCATCAGGCTCGACCGCAAAAGCCGAGATGCTGATCAGCAGAGCAGCGAAAATGGGCAGAGCAGCCAAAATGGAAAGTATGCGTTTCATTTTCTCAGCTGTGCAATCAGCGGGGCGAGTTTTGTTTTCCACACTTCAGGTGTGATGGGCCCGATGTGCTTGTAGCGAATGACGCCTTCGGCATCGACTACGAATGTTTCCGGCGCTCCCGTCACACCTAATGCAATGGCGGCGCTGCTGCGCGGGTCTTGACCCACCCTTGCATAGGGGTCGCCGTTTTTCGCCAGCCAGGCCAAACTCGCTTCGGGTTTGTCGCGCCAAGCGATGCCATGAATGGGCACTAACTTTTCGCGGTTCAGCGCGACTAAGGTTGGGTGCTCGACCATGCAGGCCACACACCATGAGCCCCACACGTTCACCAAGCTGACTTGCCCCTTTAAATCAGCGGTCGATAACCCACCGAATTCGCGCCCCGGCAGGGCGGCTAAATCCATCGCGGGGAACGGAGTGTTCAGCAGCACCGTAGGCACCACGCGCGGGTCATCACCACCGCTGACATCGGCCAGGCGTTTGCCGAACACGGCCAGCAACGCCGCCACAATGATCAGCGGAATGACCAAGGGCCAGCGTTTCGGTCCAAGAGAATGCGGCGCGGCAGAAGGCGCGGGTTCTGACATGGCTATTCAGCAGGCTGTAGCGCAGCGCTACCAGCCGCGATACGCCGTGCCGCCCCAATGCGGTGACGGCGATCAGACAGCGACACCAAGCCACCCAAGCCCATCAACAGCACGCCGTACCACAGGCACGGCACAAAGGGCTCATAGAACACACGCGTGACAAAGGCGGTATTGGCCGCGTCTGCATCGCCGATGACCGTGTAAAGATCGGCCAAGCCAGTCGTGTGAATGGCGGCTTCGGTGGTTTGTTGCACCGGTTGGCTGAAATTGCGTTTCTCGGGACGAAGCGTGGTCACCAGTTCGCCGTTGCGGGTGACGGTATACTCGCCCTGTAGCGCCACATAGTTCGGGCCGCGCACCTCTTTGGCGGTCACGAAGGTGACGCGGTAGCCGGCGGCTTCGATGTACTCACCGGGCTTCAAACTTTCGATGTGCTCTTCTTTCCACGCGGTGGAGCCGGTAACACCGATGATCAGCACCGCCATGCCGATGTGCGCCAACGTCATCCCATAAGCCGAGCGCGGCAAGTTAACGATGCGCTGCCAGCTGATGCCGTCGGTACCGCGCACACGGTACAGCCATTCGGTCAGAGCTGCGGCAATCAGCCAGGCGGCCAGGGCCATGCCGCCACCCGCCGCGATATTCACGATATCGCCGCCGTTCAAGACCACCGTGGCCAGCAGGGCTAAAACTGCAATGGCGGCGGCGGCTTTGAGGCGTTGGAAGGCTCCATTTAAATCGCCGCGTTTCCACGCCAGCAACGGCCCGATACCAGTCAGGATCACCAGGGGTACCATCAGCGGCACAAAGACTGCGTTGAAGTAGGGTGCGCCGACCGACAATTTGCCCAGCTCGAACGCATCGGCGATCAGCGGGTACAGCGTGCCCAGCAGCACGGTGGTTGCCGCCGTTGTCAGCAACAGATTGTTGATCAGAAGGCCGCCCTCGCGGCTGATGGGCGAGAACACACCGCCGCCATCAACAGCCGGTGCGCGCACCGCATACAGTGTCAGTGACCCGCCGATAGCGATTGCAAGAAGGATCAGCACGAACACGCCGCGCGCCGGGTCTGCGGCGAAGGCATGAACCGACGTCAGAATCCCCGAGCGCACCAGGAATGTGCCGAGCAAGCTTAATGAGAAGGTGACGATGGCCAAAAGAATGGTCCAGCTTTTCAAAGCTTCGCGGCGTTCAACCACAATCGCTGAATGCAAAAGCGCTGTGCCCGTCAGCCACGGAATGAACGACGCATTCTCAACCGGGTCCCAGAACCACCAGCCGCCCCAGCCCAGTTCGTAGTAAGCCCACCAACTGCCGAGTCCGATTCCAAGCGTAAGGAACATCCACGCTGCCAGGGTCCACGGGCGCACCCAGCGCGCCCAGGCGGAATCAACGCGGCCTTCCAGCAATGCGGCAGCGGCAAACGAGAACGCGACCGAGAAGCCGACATAGCCGAGATAAAGCATGGGCGGATGGAACGCCAAACCAGGGTCCTGCAGCAGCGGGTTCAGGCCATTGCCCTGTGCGGGCGCTGGGTTCAGGCGCAGAAATGGGTTCGAGGTAAAGAGGATGAACGCAAGGAAGCCTAAACCGATCAGGCCCTGAATGCCGAGCGTGCGGGCTTTCAGACTGCGCGGCAGGTTGGTGCCGAACAGCGCCACGGCGGCGCCAAACAAACTCAAGACCGTGATCCACAGCACCATGGATCCTTCGTGGTTCCCCCATACGCCGGTGATTTTGTAGAGCAGAGGTTTTGCGGTGTGCGAATTGTTGGCAACCCCAATCACCGAAAAATCCGACACGATGTAGGCATGCATTAATGTGGCAAACGCAAAGCCGCACAGTAGCGCTTGCACAATGGCCGCAGGCTCAGCGACCGCCATCCAGGCCGTGTTGCGGCGGTGCGCGCCGATCAGCGGCAAGGTGCCCTGCACCACGGCCACCAGAAGTGCCAATGCGAGGGCGAAGTGTCCGAGTTCGATCAGCATGGGCGAACCTTAGATAAAATGAAATGTCAGTTCGGCGCTGCGGGGGCTGGCGTCTTGGCCGTGTCTTGAACTGTATCTTGGGCGGTGGCTTGCGGTGGTTGACCGTTCTGGCCCGTTCTTTCTTGCCCCATTCCTTCTTGCCAATGCCCGGCTTTCTTCAGGGCCTCGGCCACTTCGGGCGGCATGTAGTTTTCATCGTGTTTGGCCAGCACGTCGCTGGCCATGAACACGCCATTCGGGGCCATCTTGCCTTCGGCGACGATGCCTTGGCCTTCGCGGAAAAGATCAGGCAGAATGCCGGTGTACTGTACCGTCAATTTTTCAGCATTGTCGGTGACGACAAATCGCACCGTGTCGCCGTCTTTTTTCACGCTGCCGTCTTCGACCAGCCCGCCAATGCGCAAACGCTGATCAGCCGTGACGCTGCGCGCTTTCAAATCGCTTGGCGAGAAGAAGAAGACGATGTTGTCTTCCACCGCCGTCAGGATCAGCGCCGTCGCAGCGAACAGGCCCAACAGACCCAAACCGACGAAATACAAGCGGCGGCGTTTGCGGGTCATGACGTGGCTCCATCATTACCGGTCTGCGGCAGGCTGGCGGCTTTCAGTTTGGCAAACTCGGCTTCACGCGCTTTCCACGATTTTACCGACAGCAGCAAAATGCCAACCAGGCCCAGCACGCCCAAACCGTACGCGGGCCACACGAATTTGGCGTGACCGCCCATCTGCAAAAATGTGTCCAGCGCATCCATGCTTTTAACCCGCCGCCGCCAAGTTAAAGCGCGCCGTGCGGATTTTTGCCGCCAGCAATTCCGCGCGCAGACGAATCACAAGCACGGCGATGTAGTAGAACTGAAATGCCCCCACCATCAGCAGCAACGGAACTACCATTTGAACGCTAATGGAAAACCCCTTCATGCTGAGGATTGAGGACTGGTGCAGCGTGTTCCACCATTCGACCGAGAAGTGCACGATGGGCAGATTGACCGAGCCCACCAACGCCAACAAAGCAGCGGCGCGGTCGCCGCGCTCCTGGTCTTCAAACGCATCGCCCAGCGCGATGTAGCCGAGATAGAGGAAAAACAGAATTAACATCGAGGTGAGGCGCGCATCCCACACCCACCATGTGCCCCACATGGGCTCGCCCCACAGCATTCCGGTCACAAGGCACAGCGCAGTGAACATCGCGCCAATGGGGGCCGAAGCCCGCGCGATGATGTGCGCAATCGTATGCCGCCAGATCAGATACACAGCGCTTGAGGCCGCCATGACGGCGTAAACCATGCTGCCCATCCAGGCGGCGGGTACGTGCACATACATAATGCGCACTGTATCGCCCTGCTGATAGTCGGGCGGCGAGGTGATGAGGGCCACCGGCAGCCCAATGACGAAGCACAACACGCTGATGCCCACCGCCCACGGATAAATCGCGTTGGCGATTTTCATAAAGAACGTTGGGTTGGCAAACTTGTGCATGAGGTCAGAAGCGTTATGAGGCCGAAAATTTCAGCAAAAAGGCAGCGCGTTGTCGCATCCCATATAGGCCCACTCAAGGGCAAACCGAATATGGTACGGCTGCTGGCCAATGCATTGATAAGTCTCAATAAATTTACCGTTCGGCCGCGGCCTTCCAGGGACTTTGCGCCGTACGTCCTAAGGTGTTGATTGCGCTCGTCTTTCGCCTTTATTCCACGGCGTGCCGCACGGCCACCGCACCCGCCCAGGGGCATAAAGTTAAGGCCAAGATCAGCAACCCGCCCAGCACGGCGTAGGGCGCGGTGGTGTTGATGCCCAAAATCGCGCCTTCCACGGCGGCGGCCCCAAAAATCAGGACGGGTGAATAAAGCGGCAGCAGCAGCAGCGACAACAGCACGCCGCCGCGCCGCGAGCCCAGCACCAACGCCGCTCCGACCGCCCCCAAGAGACTGAGCGTCGGCGTGCCCAACAGCAGCGAAATCATCAGCGCGCCGTAGGCTTGGCTCGGGAGCTGCAAACTTAACGCCACGGCCGGTGCCGCGATCAACAGCGCCAAGCCTGTGGTCAGCCAGTGGGCGATGGTTTTGGCCAGCACCATGGCCGCAGGTTCAACGCCGCTGAGCATCAACTGGTCCAGCGTACCGTCCTCGTAATCAAGCGCAAACAATCGCTCCAGCGAGAGGAGCGCGGCCAATAATGCCATCGTCCACACCACGCCCGACGAAATGCGCGATTGCACGTTGGCTTCGGGCCCCACACCAAAGGCAAACAGTGTGGCGGCGATGGCGAAGAAACCGATCACCATCAACATCTCACCCTGATTGCGCACCGCCAGCATCAGGTCGCGGCGCAGGATGGCTGTGAACCCTCTCATGCCACGGCCTCAAGGTCGGTGATGCGCGCGCGTTGAATAAAGGCCCGCATATCCAAGTGATTAGCGCCTGGCAGCAGGGTGTCGCCATGGCTGGCCATCACCACCATGCCGCCGTTTTGCAGGTGATTTTGCATCACGCGCTGAAGCGCGCTTAAAGCTGCGTCATCCAGCGTATTGGTGGGTTCATCCATCAGCCACAACTGCGCGCCGTTCATGGCCACGCGCGCCAAAGCGACGCGGTGCCGTTGCCCTGCCGAGAGCACGCGGCCCGGCAGATCGGCCAAATGCGTCAACGAAAACGCCTTCAGCGCTTTATCAATAT
>JAEUKL010000313.1 GCA_016793005.1 Rhodospirillaceae bacterium
AGTTGGCGGAGTGGACGGCAACGCGCCCTGCCAACGAACAGCAGTGGCTGAAGGCGACCGGCTTTAAGGCCGAAGTGGGCGCGAGCGCAATCATTCCCGGGCCTGAGGCCAGCATCAGCGCTGTCGTTGTCGGCTTAGGCAAAGGCGACGATCCATGGGCCTTCGGTAATCTGTCTAAAAATCTGCCGCCGGGAACCTATGCGCTGGAGGCCTATGTCGGCGGTAGCGAGAAGCTGGCAGCGGCGTTTCCCACCTGGGCGGCGTTTGCCTGGGCCATGGGAGCTTACGCCTTCACGCGCTACAAAAAAGAAAACGGTGAGAAATCAGTCGCCAAATTAGTGTGGCCCGCGGCCGCTGATCGCTCCAGTGTGGAACGCAGTGTGGCGGCCGCAAGCCTGACGCGCGATCTGGTGAATACGCCCCCGGCCGACATGATGCCCTCGCATCTGGCCGAAGCCGTGAAAGCCGTGGCCGCAAAGTACGGCGCGACGGTGACTGAGATTGTGGGCGATGATCTGCTGACCCAGAACTACCCCATGGTGCACGCTGTGGGCCGCGCCAGTGCGGTAGCCCCACGCGTGCTGGACTTGCGCTGGGGCGATTCGACCCACCCCAAGATCACCCTGGTCGGCAAAGGTGTATGCTTTGACACCGGCGGGCTCGACCTCAAACCCTCCAGCGCCATGTTGCTGATGAAAAAAGACATGGGCGGGGCCGCGACCGTTCTGGGGCTCGCTCAAGCCGTGATGGCCGCCAAACTGCCGGTGCGTCTCAGGGTGCTGATTTCAGCAGTGGAAAACGCTGTGTCGGGCAATGCCTTCCGGCCCAGCGATGTACTGAAAAGCCGCAAAGGGATTACAGTTGAAATCGGCAACACCGACGCTGAAGGACGATTGGTGCTGGCCGATGCGCTGACGGAAGCATGCTCCGAAAAGCCAGCCTTGCTGATTGATTGCGCAACGTTAACAGGGGCCGCACGCACGGCTCTGGGCCCTGACTTGCCTGCCATGTTCACCGACGACGAAGCGCTGGCAGCCGAGTTGATGCAGACGAGTGCGGAGACTTTTGACCCCGTGTGGCGGCTGCCACTGTGGGCGCCTTATCGTAAAATGCTTGATAGCAAAGTGGCCGACATCAACAACGCGGGCGATTCGCCCTTTGCCGGCGCCGTGACGGCAGCTTTGTTCCTGAAGGAATTCGTCGACACCGATGTGCCCTGGGTACATTTGGATTTATTCGCGTGGAACAAGGGCGCACGTCCTGGCCGCCCCGAAGGTGGCGAGGCTTATGCACAGCGCGCACTCTTTGCGTTGATCCAAAAACGGTCGCGCTGATTCAAAAACAGGCGCTGCACGCCTATAAAAGCAGCATCATGCCCCCCTTAGGAGCGGCCTCGACTCGGCGTTGAAATCGTTGATGAATTTACATCGCATCATCTGCTATGTATCATACGCTCTTGAGACAATGCGCTGACGCCGGATTCCGTCAAATCAGGATGTTCCAGTGCGAACGATAAAACGGCGGGGTTTAACACCCGCCGTTTTTATTTTTGTATGGCCTATTCTTTTTCATCGCGCGTGATCGTTCGTCGCAATCGTGCATCTCGCGCGAGGATGGCGGTGCGCAGTTGTTCAAAAAGGTCTTTGGGCAACATGCCGTAGTCGTATGCGCCGGATTTTCCTGGAATCGCGTGAGTCGGAATGGGGCGCAGATCAAATCCCGGCCAAGCGAAGCTATTCAGTTCATCAATCCTGAGCCATTGACGCTCACCGTCCAAACCAAGTGCGCGGCATACTGCTTTGGGAACTTCGATGGACGCACTGATGTCGGCTGGAGGTTCATGCGTGATCGGCGCAACGACGACACGCAGATCGCCTGTTTCAGTTTTGCGCGTCGCCACAACAATGGCGCATGGACGGTCTTTGGCCCCTTCGGCGGCACCCTTAGCTTTTTCGTGGCTCCACAAAAAACTGTAGCGAATGATCAGGCCCGGCCGCGGGACTGGAAAGCTCATGCCGGATCAGCGCCGTACTCAGCCGCAGCAATGCCGGCCACCACATCTTCAGGCAACTGGCCAACCACAAGCGCCTGGCGCTCGCGCCGCTTCAACTGTTCGAAGTGCCGCAAATCTGCTTCCGAGATAAAGCCACCGACAACGCGACCATGACTGGTCACACGCACCGGCTCACCGCTTAAAGCTTGGTCCTGGTAACGGCCAAAGTTCTTGGCAAATTCTGTAGCGGTGACTGATGCGGCCATTGGGCGGTCCTCACATATTTCACGTATTTTACGGAAATTACGGGAATACCGCAAGATTTCGCAAGCCATTGATAGAAAAGGAAATGGCGGGGTCGTGCCCGCCATTTCACCCGTTCTGTCGCTTATGCCTTCAATAACGCTGGCGCTTCGCGCGTCACCGGCACTTCAAGACGCGAGAGCATTTCCTTCGGCACCACTTGCCAGAAACGGCGCACTTCGCGGTCCCAATTCACCAGCAGTTCCTCGGCCCAGGGCGAATTGGTTTCGCGGAAATGTTCCGTCACCAGATTGCGCAGCAGCGTTTCGTAATGACCCACATCGATGCGCTGATAAATCACGCTTTCAGCATTGATGCGGTGGTGGAACACATTGCCCTGGTCATACACAAAGGCCATGCCGCCGGTCATGCCCGCCGCAAAGTTGGCGCCAACGTTGCCCAACACAACAGCCACACCACCGGTCATGTATTCGCAGCCGTTGGAGCCGCAACCTTCAATGACAGCCGTAGCACCTGAGTTACGCACGGCAAAGCGTTCACCCGCCTGGCCCGCTGCAAACAGTTTGCCTGCTGTCGCACCGTAAAGCACCGTGTTGCCGATGATGGTGTTGTCGGCCCACTTGAACGTGGTCGACGTGGTGGGACGGATGACGATGGTCGCCCCCGACAGCCCCTTACCCACGTAGTCGTTGGAATCGCCCAACACCTCGATCTTCAAGCCTTGCACACCGAACGCGCCCAATGATTGCCCGCATGACCCGCGTAGACGCACGGTGAGGTGGTTCGCGGCCAGCCCCTTCATGCCGTATTTCTTGGTGATCATGTGGCTCATCTTGGTGCCCACCGCGCGATGCACATTACGCACGTTGTAGGTCAGCTGCATCTTCTCGCCTTCGTCCAGCAACGGCCGGGCGTCAGCAATCATCTGCTCGTCCAAGGTTTCGGGCACTTCATTCCGACCAACCGTCATGTTGTGCGTGGGTAAGCCGCCGGAATCGGGCTGGACCAGCAGCGGGTTCAAGTCCAGGTCGTCCAGGTGCGCGGCGCCACGGTTCACTTGATGCAACAGATCGGTGCGGCCGATCACTTCGTTCAAAGTGCGGAAGCCCAGCTCGGCCAGAATTTCACGCACTTCCTCGGCGATGAAGGTAAAGAGGTTGACCACCTTTTCTGGACTACCTGTGAACTTCTTACGCAGGTCTTCGTCCTGCGTGCACACGCCCACCGGACAGGTGTTCGAGTGGCACTGACGCACCATGATGCAGCCGAGCGCGATCAACGACGTGGTGCCAATGCCGAACTCTTCCGCGCCCATCATGGCGGCCATGACGATATCGCGGCCAGTTTTGAGGCCGCCGTCGGTACGCAGTACAACACGGTGGCGCAGACGGTTCAGTGTCAGCACCTGATGCGCTTCGGTCAGGCCCATTTCCCACGGCAAGCCGGCATGCTTGATGCTGGTTTGCGGGCTCGCCCCCGTGCCGCCCACATGACCCGAAATCAGAATCACGTCGGCGTTGGCTTTGGCAACGCCCGCCGCAATGGTGCCGATGCCGGTGCGCGCTACCAGCTTTACACACACACGGGCTTTCGGGTTGATCTGCTTTAAGTCGTAGATCAGCTGTGCCAGGTCTTCGATCGAATAAATGTCGTGATGCGGCGGCGGCGAGATGAGCCCCACGCCCGGCGTGGCGTGGCGGAATTTCGCGATCATCTCGGTGACCTTGAAGCCGGGCAACTGCCCGCCCTCGCCGGGCTTCGCACCCTGCGCCACTTTGATTTCGATTTCGCGGCATTGGTTCAAATATTCCGCCGTGACGCCAAAGCGGCCAGACGCAACTTGTTTGACCGCCGAGTTCGCATTGTCACCGTTCGGGAACGGACGATAACGCACCGGGTCTTCCCCGCCTTCGCCCGAGACGGACTTGGCGCCAATGCGGTTCATGGCAATGTTGAGCGTACCATGCGCTTCGGGCGACAAAGCGCCCAAGGACATTCCGGGCGTGATGAAGCGCTTGCGGATTTCGGTGGTGGATTCCACCTGATCCGGCGAGATGGCCTTGGTGGACTTGCGGAAATCCAACAGGTCTCTCAAAGCAATCGGCGGCAGCTTGCGCGTACCGGCAGAATACTTCTGGTACGTCGCGTAAGAATCGCGCTCCACCGCGCTTTGCAGCATGTGAATCAGTTGACCGTCGTGGGCGTGGCCTTCGTTCGACTTCGCGCGGTAACGATAGAAGCCGCCAACCGGTAAGGTCACAGCATTGCTGCCGAACGCCTTCTTGTGCTGCTCCAACACCTTCTTCTGGATGCCGGGGAGACCAATCCCTGAGATGCGCGAGCTCAGGCCGGGAAAGAATTCCGCCGCCAACGCACGCGACAAGCCAATGGCTTCGAAGTTGTAACCGCCACGATACGAACTGATGACGGCGATACCCATCTTCGACATCACTTTTAACAGACCATCGTTGATGGCCTTCTGATGGCGCTTCAAACAATCTTCCAGGCTCATCTCGCCGAACAGCCCGCGGCGATGACGGTCGGTGATCGCCTCTTCAGCCAGGTAGGCGTTGACGGTCGTCGAGCCCACGCCAATCAGCACCGCGAAGTGATGCACGTCGAGACACTCGCCCGAACGGACGTTCAAAGATGTAAAGGTGCGCAGCTTTTGCTTGATGAGGTGCGTGTGTACGGCCCCCGCCGCCAAAATCATCGGCATAGGCGCGCGGTTTGCGCTGACCTTTTCATCAGACAAAACAACGTGCGTCTTGCCGCCGCGCACGGCGTCTTCCGCTTCTTGTTGGATGCGCTTCAAGGCTTCGCGCAAGGCATCGGGTCCGCCGTCCACCGGGAATGTGGCATCGATGTCAGCCGCCGTGTCGCTCATGTACTTGCGCATGGCGAGGAACTGCGCAGTGGTGAGCATCGGCGATGTCAGCTGCAATAGGTCGCACTGTTCGGGCGATTCATCCAGGATGTTGCCCAAGTTGCCCAGGCGCGTGTTCAGCGTCATCACGCGGGTTTCGCGCAAACTATCGATGGGCGGGTTGGTGACCTGGCTGAAATTCTGCCGGAAGAAGTGATGAAGCCCGCGATAGTTGTCGGACAACACGGCCAAAGGCGAGTCATCGCCCATGGAGCCCACCGCCTCTTTGGCGTCGGTGACCATGGGGTGCAGAATCAGTTCCATGTCTTCCATGGTCAGGCCGTAGCCCGCCTGACGGCGCAGCAACTCTTCACGGCTGAAGCTCGACTTCGCCGGTTGGCCAGCCTTGATGATGGAATCCAAGTGCGTAGTGCGCCCGATCCATTCGCCGTAGTTGCGCTGGTTGGCCAGGTAATTCTTGATCTCGGCGTCGCGGTAGAATTTGCCTTCCTTCATGTCGACGGCGATCATCTGGCCGGGGCCCACACGGCCCTTCTCGATGATGTTGCCTTGCAGCACGCGCACCATGCCGGTTTCAGAACCGACAATCAGCAGGCCGTCGTTGGTGAGGGTGTAGCGCATGGGGCGCAGACCGTTGCGATCCATGTAGCCCACGACCCAGCGGCCGTCGGTGGCGCACATGGCGGCGGGGCCGTCCCATGGCTCCATGACAGCGTTGCAGTAGCTGAAGAAGTTGCGATGCGCTTCGGGCATGGTCGCGTTGTTGCTGATGCTTTCGGGCACCAGCATGCAGCGCACCATGGGCGCGGTGCGGCCCGCGCGGCACATCAGCTCGAACACGTTGTCGAGGATCGCCGAGTCAGAACCACCCGGCTGCACGATGGGCTTTAATTCCTCAATGGTGTCGCCGAACGACGGATGATCCAGGCGGCATTCGTGCGCCTTCATCCAGTTGACGTTGCCCAGAAGCGTGTTGATCTCACCATTATGAGCAAGCATACGGAACGGTTGCGCCAGCCACCACGTCGGAAACGTGTTGGTGGAATAGCGCTGGTGATAGATCGCGAACGTGCTGATGAAGCGCTCATCCAGCAGATCCGGGTAGAACGAGGTCAGCTGTTCGGCCAGGAACATGCCCTTGTAGATAATCGACCGGCACGACAGCGAGCAGATGTAGAAATCGGGCACGTAGGCTTCGCGCACCTTCTTTTCGATGCGGCGGCGCACGAGATAAAGGTTACGTTCCAGCTCATCGCCCGTGAGGCCATGCAGATGCGTGATCATGATCTGCTCGATCTCAGGGCGGGTCGCATTGGCTTTTTCGCCAATAATGGAAATGTCCACCGGCACCTGACGCCAGCCGTAGATGTAGTACCCCGCCGCCAGAATTTCGCTTTCCACGATGGTGCGGCAGGTTTCCTGTGCGCCGAGATCTGATTTGGGTAGGAACACCATGCCGACCGACAGAATCGTATCCGCTTCCAGCGTGTGGCCCGTGCTGGTCACATGATCGCGGAAGAAATCCTGCGGCACTTCGATGTGAATGCCCGCACCGTCGCCGGTTTTACCGTCGGCGTCCACGGCCCCCCGGTGATAGAGCACGCTTAAGGCTTCGATGCCCGCTTCCACGACCTGACGGCGCGGCTTGCCGTCGACCGCCACAACCACACCCACGCCGCATGAGTCTTTCTCATCGGCGCGGCTATAGGCGTGGGCGGCTTCCAACTTTTCAACATTGGCGTTGTAGTGCTCTACAAACTCTTGGCCGGATTCGATTCTTTGTTCGCTCATTTTTCTCACTCTCTTTTCTTTGCGCGTGCCCTTATCGGAAAACCGGTTTCCACTTTTCCGGGTCACGCGCCCTTAAGACGCTTTGCGCAGTTGCTGCTCTTTCGGAACACTGCGTTTGAGCGTGAGGAATGTGTTGATACTGACTGCCGCGTCGCGGCCGTCGCGGATGGCCCACACCACCAGCGATGCGCCACGCACGATGTCGCCTGCGGCAAACACGCCGTCCATGGTGGTGCTGAGGGTACGGAAATCCGTCTTCAAGGTGCCCCAGCGCGTGACGCCCAGCGCCGGCTCACCGAACATGGCGGGAATGTCTTCGGGGTCGAAGCCCAAGGCTTCGATCACGATGTCGGCGGGCACCACAAACTGCGAGCCCTCCAGCACTTCGGGCTTGGCGCGACCTGATTGATCAGGTGTACCAAGACGCATACGAATGGCGCGCACGCCGGTGACAGTGTTCTCTGTGTCATGCAGCACCGCTTCGGGAGCCGACTGCCAGACAAACTCCACACCTTCTTCGATGGCGTTGGAAACCTCGCGTTGCGAGCCCGGCATGTTTTCACGGTCGCGGCGGTAAAGGCACTTCACCGACTTCGCACCTTGCCGAATAGCCGTGCGCACGCAGTCCATGGCGGTGTCGCCGCCACCGATGACGACGACATTCTTGCCGGCGGCATTCAGTTGGCCCGATTCAAAATCAGGCACAACATCACCTAAGCCTTTTTTGTTGGATGCCGTGAGGTATGTCATGGCTTTGAACACGCCTGTAGCGCCGACACCGGGGCACACCAGATCGCGCGCCTTGTACACGCCGGTCGCGACAAGCACGGCATCGTGCTTTTTGCGCAGCTCGGCAAAAGAAATGTCGACGCCGACGTTCACGTTATTCACGATCTTCACGCCGGATTGCGCCAGCAAGTTCACGCGGCGCTGCACCACATCTTTTTCCAGCTTGAAGTTGGGAATGCCGTACATCAGCAAACCGCCCGCGCGGTCGTAACGGTCATAGATCGTCACTTGATAGCCAAGTTTGCGCAGTTCTTCAGCCGCCGCCATGCCCGCCGGCCCTGCGCCGACGATGCCGATGGATTGCGCCAGCTCAACACTGGGAACGACAGGCTTTACCCAACCTTTTTCCCACGCCGTATCGGTGATGTACTTCTCGACCGCGCCGATGGTGACCGCACCGTGCTTCGATTGTTCGAGCACGCATGAGCCTTCACACAACCGATCCTGCGGGCAGATGCGGCCGCACACTTCGGGCATGTTGTTGGTGGCGGCCGACAAGGCATAGGCCTCTTCCAGGCGGCCCTCGGCCGTGAGTTTCAGCCAGTCAGGGATGTTGTTCTGCACCGGGCAATGCACCTGGCAGAACGGAATGCCGCATTGCTCGCAGCGCGATGACTGCTCGGCCGCGCCGTCGGTTGTGAAAGCATCGTAGATTTCGTCGAAGTCTTTGCGGCGCGCGTCGGCTTCGCGTTTCTCAGGCATGGCCTGATCAAGACGGACGAATTGCAGCATTTGGCGCATGGGCCTGACTCCGACGTTGGATCGCGTGAACGGACGCCCCTGATGGGAACAGCGCTGAAACGGGCCCAAAGCGTGCGGGCCGTGCTGCTATTCGAATCGGGTGGCGACCATACCCCCAGGAAAACCGCCATCTCCAGCGAATTTCTCATGATAGGTCATATATACTGACATATATAATCTTAACACCTTGCACAAACGCATTTTCCCGATAGGTAAGCTGCGCATAACCAATACATTTAGTTCCACTTTGTTTACTAACTAACAGTTGCCCCCACGCTTGGGCCCGCGACTCGGCGGTGGTATAAAGCGTTAAAATACTAAGGCTTGGGGGCGGCGCTTGTTACTTACGCAAATTATCGTGCTGGCCATTGTTCAGGGCCTCACCGAGTTCCTGCCCGTCAGTTCCTCTGGTCACCTGGCCCTCCTGCCCATGTTTACGGGCTGGCCCGACCAAGGCCTGCCCATGGATGTCGCCGTGCACGTGGGCACCATGTTCGCCGTGTGCATCTACTTCTGGCGCGATCTGTGGGCCATGTTGATCGGCGTTTTGCGTTTCCTGAAGGGCAAGCGCGATCCGGGGGCACGCCTCGCGTTTCAAATCATCATCGCCACCATTCCCGTGCTGGGCGCGGCTTACGCGTTTGAGAAATACGTCGGCGATGCTGTGCGCCACATGGTGGTGATCGGCTGGACCACGCTGATCTACGCCATTTTGCTGTTCGTGGTCGATAAAGCCTGCATGACCATCAAGCGCGTCGAGCATTCATCGTACGTCGATGTGTTGTTGATCGGGTGTGCGCAAATTCTGGCCTTTGTACCGGGCACAAGCAGATCAGGCATCACCATGACCATGGCGCGTTTGCTGGGCTACGAGCGCCCCGAGGCGGCGCGGCTATCCATGCTGCTGTCGGTGCCCACCATTGCGGCGGGCGGCGTGTGGGTGCTGATGGAAATCAGCAAATCCGAAAACACCAACCTGGGTCACGATGCCCTAATCGGCATGGCGCTGTCGTTCGTGGCGGGCCTTGGGGCCATTGCATTCATGATGGCGTGGCTGAAGCGTTCGACCTTCACGCCGTTTGTGATCTATCGCCTGATCTTAGGCACAGTGGTTCTGGCCACGGCCTACGGCTACATCAAGATCTGAAACGCAGATTTAGCGCGCGGCAATGCGCAGCTTTTTGTTCTGCTGTAACGCGCGGAAGCGCTTCAGGTACGACGGCACAATGGTTTCAGCCACGGTGGGTTGGATTCCAAAAGCTTCCAGGCCCGGTAAATTGCCGGTCAGTACGCTGCCCTTCTTGAGCAGTTTGATCTGATCAGCACTGGGCAATAACGGCGTGCCGAGGCCTAAAAGTTTGCGAACCACCCAACCCAAAGCGATCTGGCCCCAGGCCGTAATGTACGGCAGGCCCAAAATAGTACGGTTGCGCATGGTCTCGCGGTTCACGATCTCGACCACGTCGCGCATCGAATAAACACGACTGCCGCCCAGTTCGTAGGTTTTACCTGCGTGCTTCTGGTCGGTGATGGCTTGCAGCAACGCCGAGGCAACGTCACCCACATACACCAATTGGAACTTCGAGCCAGTCCCTTCGGGCGAACGCGGGTTGGTGTTGGTGAAGAACGGCAGGAATGGCGAGACTTGCGCGATCAAGCCATACAAATTGAAGAACTGATCTTCAGGCCCGAACACAACGCTGGGACGGAAAATCGTCGCAGCCGGGAATGCGGCACGCACTGCCGCTTCGCCATCAGCTTTGCTGCGCGCGTAGGCAGAATCAGAATTTGCATCAGCGCCCAAGGCCGACACATGGATCAGCGTTTTGGCGCCCGCTTGCGCGGCAGCTTTTGCAACGTTGGCCGCACCGTCCACATGGATGGCCTGGAACGAGCGCTTGCCGATATCGAACAGCACGCCCACCAGGTTCACCACCGCATCGGCGCCATGCACGGCGGCAGCCACTTCGGTGGGGTTGGTGATGGAGGCGGGAATGAACGAGATCTGGCCCAGATCGCCGGCGGGTTTCAGAAATTGTGCCTTGCGGGTATCGCGGACAGCGACCCGGACACGCCAGCCGGCCGCTGCCAGATGCCGCACCAGATAGCGTCCGATCAATCCGGACCCGCCGAAAACCACCGCCAATTTTTGTGTCATGGCCAACCCCAGCCCACGGAATGCCTGTTGGGGCCATTTTTTGCGCCAATGCCGGGGTCAAAGCAAGGGCCCAAAGCACGACATTCCAACGACCTAGCCTGATTTCCGCTGGGCAGAATCTATTAAAATATATGATTAATTTCTGGCCCCTTTTGATTGACTCTGGGGGGCCTGCACTGTATCCGTCTCGCCCTATTCCGCCGGTCGGCTTTCTCAAAGCCCGACCGGACCTAAGTTGCCCAGGTGGTGGAATTGGTAGACGCGCTGGCTTCAGGTGCCAGTGCCAGCAATGGCGTGGAGGTTCGAGTCCTCTCCTGGGCACCATTTCTTTCGCAGGTCGCTGTCCGACCGCATATTATACTTGGATGTGGATTTGGGTTTCTGAAGGCCAGGCGAGATCGTGACAAATCACCTCCACCGCGGCGACCTCCCCTCCAACGTCACCTTTAAGACCAGCGTTGCCGTCGACAGCGAAACCATGGGTTTGCGCCTTCACCGCGACCGCTTGTGTGTCGTGCAATTGTCGGGCGGCGACGGCCACAGCCACATTGTGCAAATCGTTCCCGGCCAAGCCTCGCCGAATTTGGTCAAGGTGTTTGCCGACCCGAACCTGGTCAAGATCTTCCACTTCGCGCGCTTTGATCTGGCCATGATCCAGAAGCATTTCGGCGTGCGTTGCGAACCGGCCTACTGCACGCGCACGGCGTCACGGCTTACCCGCACCAACACCGACAAGCACGGCTTGAAGGATGTGTGCAAGGAACTGCTGGGCGTTGAACTGTCCAAGCAGCAGCAAACCTCGGACTGGGGGGCTGAAAAGCTGAATCAGGATCAGGTGGATTATGCGGCCGCAGATGTGCTGTACCTGCACCGGCTGAAAGCCGAGTTCGACAAACTTTTAG
This sequence comes from Rhodospirillaceae bacterium, assembly GCA_016793005.1. Lineage (GTDB taxonomy): Bacteria > Pseudomonadota > Alphaproteobacteria > Rhodospirillales > Rhodospirillaceae. The sequence goes on from JAEUKL010000313.1 coordinate 11,526, forward strand.
CGCGCGAAGGCCGCACCGCATTGGCCCAAGCGTGCTTCAACTTCCTGCCCGACCGCGCTGCGCTGGACTTGGCGGGCTGGGCGGACGAGGATATTTTTGCACACTAAAGCTGTGCGGCGTCCTGGCGCTTTCGGATTCCTGTCTTAAGTACGTTTAGCCCTCAGTTTTGCCATACTGCGGGGCTTATTCTTTGTGTCTGTCCTATCTGTCCGCCTTGTCATCCACCCGGAAGCCAAGGCCGGACGGGTTTCGTTGACCCGCCCTGGGGGCTCGGGCGATAATTCAGATTATTCACGCTGATCCTTCAATGCGTTAACGCTTGCGACGGGTTTTTGATGTCCACCACCGCGCCCAAGACCGCCCCATCTGCCGACCCGATTGCGGCCGCCCAGCGCGTATTCAAAATCGCCGCCGACGGCATTCAGGCGCTCAGCGCATCGTTGGGGGCCGAGTTCTCCGCCGCCATCGAGACCTTAGGCACCGCAAAAGGGCGCATCATCGTCTCGGGCATGGGCAAGAGCGCGCATGTGGCGCGCAAAATTGCCGCAACCTTAGCCTCGACCGGAACGCCCGCGCATTTTGTGCACGCCGCCGAAGCAAGCCACGGCGACTTGGGCATGATCGCCAACGACGACGCGGTGATCGCGCTCTCCAACAGCGGCGAAACGCCCGAGTTGGCCGACCTGATCGAGTACACGCGCCGCTTCGGCATCAAACTCATCGCCATCACCAGCAAACGCAATTCAAGTCTGGGCACGGCTGCCGATGTCGTGCTGGCGCTGCCGCCGACCCCGGAAGCATGTCCGCTGGGATTAGCGCCCACTACGTCCACGACACTGATGATCTCGCTGGGTGATGCCATTGCGGTGGCGTTGATGGAACGGCGCGGATTCACTGCTGACGAATACAAAGTGTTTCATCCCGGCGGCAAGTTGGGCCGTCGCTTGCTGAAGGTCAAAGACCTGATGCACGGCGCCACTGAATTGCCGCTGGTGCAGCCGACATCATCAATGCCGGATACAATTCTGGTAATGACGCAAAAAACCTTCGGCATCGCGGGGGTGATCGAGAACGGCAAGCTGGCCGGTGTGGTCACCGACGGCGACCTGCGCCGCCACATGCAGAACGGCCTTTTGGACAAAACGGCGGCCGACATCATGAGCAAGACGCCACGCACCACCAACGGCAACACCATGGCGCAGGAAGCCTTGCGCCTGATGAACGAGTGGAAAGTCGCTTGCTTGTTTGTCGTTGAGGACGGCGCGCCCGTGGGCATTATTCGTCTGCACGACATTTTACGCGCTGGTGCCGCATGAATAAGCGCGGCCTGATGAGCGCTGCATGAGCATTCCGCATACAACGCCCGAGCCCGACAAGGTTTGGCAGCCACGCACTGGCGCGGTGGCCGACGATGTGGCGCGTTATAGTAAGTTTGTAGGCTACATGCGCGTGGGCCTTCCGGCTGTTGCCGGATTTCTGGTGCTGCTAGTGCTGGTGCTGCCGCAGTTCATGGGTAATGACGAGCGTTTTCGGGTTGGGACCTCGGCTGCCGTCAAAGAAGCTGCTGTCGAAGCCTTGAGCATGGTGAATGCGCGTTACTTCGGCACCGACAAAAAGGGCCAACCTTTCTCCGTCACGGCCGAAGGCGTGAAACAGCACACCGATGATGACAACAAGGTGGAACTGTCTGGGCCGCAAGCCGACATGACACTGACCAACGGCGACTGGCTTTCGGTGGAAGCCAAAGCGGGCTTGTACGACCGCGACAAGGAAACTTTGAATCTGACAGGCGATGTCAGCCTGTTTCAGGACAAGGGCTATGAAATGCACACCGATGAACTGAATGTGCAGTTGAAAGACGGCAACGCCCAGAGCCGCAAGCCCGTGCAAAGCCAAGGCCCCTTCGGCCAGCTCAACGCGCAAGGGTTCGATTTGTATGATAAAGGGGATCGTGTGGTGTTCTTGGGTCCTGCGCAACTGACGTTGGTTAACGGCGCCCAATCACCGTTCAAGCCCGACGAGAAAGCGCCCGAGGCAAAAACTAGGGCCCCCAAGACTGAAACTCAAAAGACACCGCCGCCCAAATCAAGCGCGCCGAAGAAGCAGCCATAACCATGAACCGTATTCTTGCTTTCACCACGGCCTTCGCGTTGTTGCCCACGTTCGCTTTATTACCTATGGCGGCCAACGCACAATCGCTCAGCTTCACGTCGAAAGACCCCAGCAGGCCCATTGAAGTCACGGCCAACCAAGGCATTGAATGGCAGCAGAACGGCAAGCTGTTCATTGCGCGCGGCAATGCCAAGGCCAAGCAAGACGACTTAAGCGTTACGGCGGACGAACTGACCGCGCACTACCGCGATAGTAAATCCGGCGGAACGGAAGTTTACCGCGTCGACGCCATAGGAAACGTGACGATTGAATCGTCTTCCGAGAAGGCGACCGGAAGTGCTGCCGTATACGATTTCGATAAATCCGTGCTGGTGGTGGCCGGCGGACCGGTCCCAGTCACGCTGACCACGTCCACCGGGAAAGTCACGGCCGAGGACACCATTCAGTATTGGTCCAATGAGAAGGTCGCCGTGGCACAAGGCAAGGCCGAAGCCGAAGACGATACCCGGCGCATCAAGGCTGATCGCTTGACTGCATACTTCACCGACACAGCCCCGGCCGCCGATAAATCAAAAGGCAAAACGGTTGCCAATAAGGACAACAGCGAGATCCGGCTGGTGCAGGGCGAAGGCAACGTGACCTTGCGCACCGATAAGGAAACCGTGAAGGGATCGCGCGGCGAATACAACCGCATCACCGGCATCGCCAAGGTGGAAGGCAACGTGCAGATGACGCAAGGCCAGAACACCATCAGCGGCGGCTTTGCCGTGGTCGACACGAAAGCCGGCACCAGCCGGCTGTTCGGCAGTGCGGCGGAAGCCAAAACCTCGGGGCCCCAAGCCGACAACCGCGTGAAAGCGCTGATTGCCCCCAAGCCCAAGACCGCCGCAGAGTCCTTAAGCGAAGGCGCGCCCGACGCGAGCAAAACACCTGCGCCGCAAAAGCGTTAACCCCTTGTCCCGTTAACCTTTCCTCCGAAAAGAACGGTTATAAGCAAAACCCATGCCAGGGGCCGACCCAAAGGTTGACCTGAACGCCGGTTCGGCGGAAAACGTGGTCCCAGCAAGGCTTTAAACAAGCTCAACAAGTCAAAGCGCATGTCAGAACCTGCCGCTCACCCTTCCGCCAAGACCAACGGCTCTGCGCCACCGAGCAGCGGATTGCGCGTGGCCAACCTGGGCAAGAGCTACAAGGGCCGCCCGGTGTTGCGCGATGTCAGCCTGCACGTGGAGCGCGGCGAAGCCGTGGGGTTGTTGGGCCCGAATGGCGCCGGCAAAACCACGTCGTTCTATTGCGTCACCGGTCTGATCAGCCCGGACAAGGGCAAGATCTACTTGGACGGCCAAGACATCACCGCATTGCCCATGTATCGCCGGGCGCGGCTGGGCATCGGCTATCTTCCGCAAGAAGCGTCAATCTTTCGCGGCATGACCGTGGAAGGCAATGTGCGCGCGGTGGCTGAAGTTGTCGAAGAAGACAAAGCGCAGCAGGACGCACTGGTTGAATCGCTGCTGAAAGAATTCTCGATCGATCACTTGCGCAAGTCGCCTGCGTTGGCGTTGTCGGGTGGCGAGCGCCGTCGCTGCGAAATCGCGCGCGCCCTGGCTTCACGGCCCAGCTTCATTCTGCTCGACGAACCGCTGGCGGGCATTGACCCGATTGCGGTGGCGGAAATTCGCGAAATGGTTTCGCACCTGAAAGACCGCGGCCTGGGCGTGCTGATTACCGATCACAACGTGCGTGAAACACTAGACATCATCGACCGCGCCTACATTCTTCATGAAGGCACGGTGCTGATGGAAGGCACGCCATCGGAAATCGTCGCCCACGAGGGCGTTCGCCGCGTCTATCTGGGCGAACGCTTTAGCCTTTAGCACCGGGGCCAAGATCGACCATGGCGCTCGGTCCCAGGCTTGATCTCAGACAATCCCAAAGTCTTGTCATCACGCCGCAGTTGCAGCAGGCGATCAAGCTGTTGCAAATGTCGGCGGCTGAATTGACGGCGTATATCGACCAGGAATTGGAATCAAATCCACTGCTGGAGCGCGACGATAACGGCGATGTGGAAACGGTTGCAGAAGCCTTTAGTGCGGAACCTACCGGAGACAGTGGTGCGGTCGATGCCACAGCACCTCTCGATGGGCGCAGCACGCCCGAGGCCGATTACAACGAACGAGATTACAACGGCAACGATGACCCCACGGTCGACGGCGTGAACAATGCCGACGAAGGGGCTGGGGCGTTCTCGACACTGTCACTGCCCGCCGATTCCGTCGGCAGCAGCGAAGGCCCCAACCTTGACCGGCTGGCCGCCGATGCCGAAGACTTGCGTGGTTATTTGCTGCAACAGCTTAATCTGTCTGCCATTCCGGCAGCGGCCCGCACCATTGGCGCAGCCCTGATCGAACAGCTGGATGAAAACGGCTACATGACCACGCCCGTCGCCGAACTGGCGGCGTTGTGGGGCACGGAAGCTGAAAAGATCGAAGCCGTGTTGGCGCACATGAAGCGCTTTGACCCGTCGGGGATTTTCGCACGCGACTTGAAAGAGTGCATGAAGCTGCAACTGATTGAGCGCGACCGCTTCGACCCGGCCATGGAAGCGTTCATCACCAATCTGGAACTGCTGGGCACCGGTGATCTGAAAAAGATGCGGGATGTGTGCGGCGTGTCGCTGGAAGACGTGCAGGACATGATCACCGAAATCCGCACGCTGGACCCTAAACCGGCATTAAAGTTCGAGCGCAGCACCGATGAGACCGTGGTGCCCGACATTATTATGACCCCGCTGGCGGGCGGCGGCTGGCGCATCGAGTTGAACCCGCAAACCTTACCGCGCGTTTTGGTGAACCAAAGCTATGTGTCCGAGGTGACGCGCGTGGTCTCGTCGAAAGAAGAAAAACAATTCCTGAACGAACGTCTGCAAGCCGCCAACTGGCTGGTGAAGGCGTTGCAGCAGCGCGCCGAAACCGTCCTGAAAGTGTCGACGGAAATTGTAAAGCAGCAGGAAGAATTTTTCCGGCACGGCATCACGCACTTAAAACCGCTGATCCTGCGCGATGTCTCCACGGCGATTGAAATGCACGAAAGCACGGTCAGCCGCGTGACCACCAACAAGTTCATGGAGACTCCGCGCGGGGTGTTCGAGCTGAAATACTTCTTCAGCCAGGGCCTCCCGAGTGCCGGCGGCGACGGCGCCATGTCCTCGGAATCCGTGCGCCACCGCATCAAATCCCTGATTGACCAAGAGAAGGCGGACAGCGTGCTGTCGGACGATCAACTGGTTGATTTGTTAAAAGCCGAGGGCATTGATGTGGCCCGGCGCACCGTGGCTAAGTATCGGGAATCATTGAATATTCCATCATCCGTTCAGCGCCGGCGGGCAAAAGCCCTCAGATTCTAAGGACTTAGAATCTGGGGCTGGGGCTTGCTTGACTTAGCCCAGGCCCGCGCCTATGGTCCGCCACCTTTTTCGGGGGG
>JAEUKL010000339.1 GCA_016793005.1 Rhodospirillaceae bacterium
CTCACGCCCGACGGTGCGCGATTGATCTATGTGTCCGAGCGCGGCAAGCACGTGATGCAATTCGACATGAACGCAGGCCGCCAGCTGCCCGATCTGTTTGTGCTTGGCGCACAGGACGGCGTCGGCACCTGCGGCATGGCGCTTCATCCCGACGGCACATTGATGATGTCGACGGGCTCAGGGGCGGCCGTGTTTGATCAGCAAGGCCATGTAATCCGCACGCTCGATCTGCCCGAACGCAAAGGCTGGTCGCGCTTGCAACGTTCGAAGGACGGCAAAACATTTTTCATCAGCAATTTCTTTGACGGCATCATTCAGCGGCGCGATCTTGCAACATTCAACGTGCTCGCCCAGCACGACATTGGCCGCAAGTATTCGCTGACGGGTATTGCCGAGTATCAGGGGTAAGCACTGTGGTTGCGTTATTTCTGATCGTCTTCGTCGGCATGATGGGCACCAGCCTGCTTGCGCCGCTCATTCCATTTTATGCCGCCCGTTTGGGCCTTACGCCCGAATACATCACGGTCATCATCGGGTTTTACGCGCTGTGCCAGTTTGTCGCAGCCCCCATGTGGGGCCAGATCAGTGATCGCTATGGCCGTAAGCCGGTGCTGCTGATCACGTCGGCGGGATCGTGCTTTGCCTTTTTGCTGCTGGCCTATGCGGACTCGGTGTGGGTTTTGATTCTCTCTCGCGCCATCGGCGGGATTTGCGCAGGTAACCTCGCGACAGCTTATGCATACGTAACCGATGTGACGACGCCCGAGAACCGCGCCAGCGGCATGGGCAAAGTCGGGGCCGCATTTGGATTAGGTTTTGTGCTGGGGCCTGCGCTGGGCGGGTTTTTAGCCGGCGGTGAGAACCTGATGAATGTGAATTTTTTGGCGCCTGCGCTGGGTGCTGCCAGCATTGCCGCCTTGGCGTTCTTGTGCGCGCTGTTCTTCCTGACAGAAAGCCGCAAAATTGCTGCCGATCAGCCCAAACGTAAAACGTCGCTTAATCCGCTGGGCCGGTTTGATGTGGTCGCCGGAAATCATGGCCTGCTGTTGGTGCTGATTTTATCGTTCATTCTGCTGCTGGCCTCGTCCGTGCGCGAGGCAACCATTGCGCTGTGGGCTCATGATCAGTTTGCGCTTTCATCCAAGCAGCTTGGCTTTTTGTTTGCATACACCGGCCTGATCATCACGGCGTTGCAGGGGGCTGTGCTGGGTGGCTTGTCGCGGCGTTTTGGTGAAGAAAACGTACTGATCGGCGGCATCCTGGCCTACGCGGCGGGGCTGGCCAGTTTTGTTCTGATCCAAAACTACGAATCGCTGATTATCGGTACAACGTTGAACGCCATCGGCACGGCCGTGTTTTCCAACGCCTTGCCCACGGTTTCATCAAAAATGGCACGTACCGATCAGCGCGGGCTGGTGCTGGGCGTCTGCCAATCGACCGGCAGCCTGGCGCGATTTATCGGGCCGTCGTTTGCCGGATCGCTGTACGCCTATATCGCCATCACCGCACCGTTTGCGTTCGGTGCGGCAATCTTGGCGGTGGGGCTTGTACTAGCGGTGGTGATTCGCCACCACATCAAGGCGTCGCGGCAATAGCGCCTTTAGCAATTATTGCGCGGCTTGCTCGTCGGCCAGCTTCTTCGAGCTGACATTCAGGCGATCATCTTCCAGGGCCTGAAGCTCCTGGTGAATGATCCGTAAGATGCGCGCCACATACGCTGCGTGCCACTCCTGACGTTCTTTGGCCGCATTGTCGTCAGGCTTGAACGCTTCGATGGCGGCCTTGGTGACGGCGGTGCCGCTTTCCATCAGCCGTTCAATCGTATCCATGCGCTCGCGCATCACGGCGACTTCAGCAGCCACTGCCATCGTGATGGAGAGCACGCGCTCAACCGCCGGATCGTCAAAGAAGTACGGGCGCTCGCCTTTGGCTTTTGCGTTGGCCAGGGCATTCACATCAATGTTGCTCATTTATTTTCACTCTTGATTGCGCCGAACAGATACCAGCCTTCGCCCTTGCGTGCACTCTCATTGGCGGAAATGGCGGCTTTCTGCTCGGGGGCATGGCGCGACAGCGTGCCCGCCCAGGGTTGGTAACGTCCGGCTTCGATGTCGGCCTTCGCGCGACCATCAAAGTGTGTCGCGTCAGCAAAGCCTGCATCACGCATTAAATCAAACATGTTCATGGTGTGGAACTTCGCCCAGAATGGCTCATTGTTGTACCAGGCGTCCCAATCACGCGTGAAGCGTTCCCATAACGGCGTCTCGGCTGTGAAATTCGGCTGCTCCACGTGCAGCATCAGGCCGCCTGGCTTCAGCAGCCGGTGGCACTCTTTCAGAATATTCACCACCGCTTCGGCAGATGTTTCATGCAGCGTCATGGTGGTTTGAATCCAGTCAAAGCTGCCGGATTCAAAATGCGTATGTTCGCCGTTCGTCTGCACAAACTGCACGCTGGTATAGCCCATGCTCTGCGCCCGGGCGTGGCCGTAACGCAAGGCCGCAGCGCCCACGTCGGCAACAATCAGTTCAGCATCGGGGAAGGCTGCCGCGATGGGCAGGCTGTTGATCCCAAACGCGCCGCC
>JAEUKL010000016.1 GCA_016793005.1 Rhodospirillaceae bacterium
CAGTGTTAAGGGCGTCTTGGCTTTGTTATCGGTCGGCGTGTCGTTTGACATTCGGTTCTCAATTATCTCTTTGAAACATTACGGGCTTAGAAGCAGCGGAGAGTCATTCGGTCGATCTTTGCGTGATTCATGGCACTTCAGGTCTTCTCCGCACGCCGTCGTAGCGCGCTACTTCCGTTAAAAACACCGTCGTCAGCCCGCCGTTCGCCAAACCCACATGAACGGCTTCTTCACGTCCGAGCGCCGCACCGATGTCATGACGGTCAAAGGCATCGACAACGGCAGCACCACGCACGGCCGCCACCATTTTGTCCCGCTCGCCCTTTGAACCATCGGCGGCTTCAATCAGCACGACGGTTTGTCCGGACTGCGCTTGCGCCCGGACCTTATCGGCGCCCACGGCCGTCAAACCGGCGCGGCGGGCTAACCCAAGCGTATCGAGACAACGACGTTTTAGAAGTTCCGACACCGTATCCGCCAAGTTCTCGGGAACGCGGACAGGGCGGTGCGCAGCCTTGGAAAACAGCCGTTTTGCGGCGGCTGTTTCTATCATATCGCGCTTGGCCGACAACCACAAACCACGGCCGGGCAGACGGCCGGCCACGTCGGCCACCACCGTGTCTTCGGGCCCGACCACAAAGCGCACCATGACCGTTATCGGGTGGGTTTCACCCGAAGCAAGGCACTGACGGACCGTTTCATCTTCGCGCGGCATGGTGTTTTTGCTCTGCCGCCGTGTCTGACCGATAAAACCCTTACGCTCCGCCGGGCGCGGCGGAAGCGTTGTCACCTGAAGCTTCCCCTTCGGGGAACCAGTGGGCGCGGGCCGCCATGATGATCTTGTTGGCGTTATCCAGCGTCATCGGGATCGGAGCCAGCATTTCCACCAGCTCATCGCCGGCCAGGTCGGCCAGGTCATCCAGGGTTTTCACGCCCTTTTCGGCCAGGGCCACGATCTTCTTCATATCCAGGCCTTCAATGTCGGCCCCCGTCAGATCGTCGGACACTTTCAGTTCTTTCAGGCGCGATTCCGTGCGCTTGTTTTCTTCTTCGATGAACGCCTGCGCGCGGCTCTTCAGTTCGTTGGCCACATCTTCATCAAGCCCTTCGATATCGGCGATGTCTTCCACCGGCACGAACGCCACTTCTTCAACCGACGTGAAGCCTTCGGTCACCAACAAGCGCGCCAAAACGTCATCAACATCAAGCGCGTCGATGAACAGCTTCGAGCGGACAGTGAATTCCTGCTGACGGCGCTCAGACTCTTCGGCTTCCGTCAGGATGTCGATGGACCAGCCTGTGAGCTGCGAGGCCAAACGCACGTTCTGGCCGCGGCGGCCGATGGCCAGCGACAGCTGTTCGTCAGGCACAACCACTTCGATGCGCGAGGCATCTTCATCCAACACAACTTTCGACACTTCAGCGGGGGCCAGCGCGTTCACAACAAACGTGGCCGGATCTTCGCTCCAGTTGATGATGTCGATCTTCTCACCCTGCAGTTCGGCCACGACGGCCTGAACGCGGCTGCCGCGCATACCAACGCACGCGCCGACGGGATCGATGGACGAGTCGTTCGAAATGACCGCGATTTTCGCGCGGCTGCCCGGGTCACGCGCGACCGAGCGGATTTCGATGATGCCGTCATAGATTTCCGGCACTTCCTGCGTGAACAGCGCCTTCATGAAATCAGGGGCTGTGCGCGACAGGAAAATCTGCGGGCCGCGCGGTTCTTGGCGCACGGCATTGATGAGGGCGCGGACTCTATCGCCATTTTTGAAGTGCTCGCGCGGGATCAGGTCGTCACGGCGCAGCATGCCTTCGGCGCGGCCCAAGTCGACCACAACGTTGCCGAATTCCACGCGTTTTACCAAGCCGTTCACAACCTCAGACACACGGTCTTTGTACTCGGTGAACTGACGTGCACGCTCGGAATCGCGTACTTTCTGCACGATCACTTGCTTGGCGGTCTGGGCGGCAATGCGGCCGAAATCAATCGGCGGCAGTGGATCGACGATGAAATCGCCGACCTTCAATTCAGGATATTTTTTCTTGGATTTATCCAAGGTCGTCTGGGTGTTTTCGTCTTCCACGGTGTCGACGATGGCGATATAGCGCGCCAGGCGAATTTCACCGGTCTTACGGTCAATCGCCGCGCGGATGTCCTTCTCATGCCCGTACTTGGAGCGCCCGGCCTTTTGAATGGCCTGTTCCATGGCGATGAACACTTCCTCGCGGTCGATGTTCTTGTCGCGGGCGACAGTGTCGGCCACCTGGATCAGTTCCGGACGGGCCATACCAATGCTTTGTGCCATGAGGGCCTCCTACTTCTTCTTTTGCTTTTGCTGCGGTTTCATTTTTTCCGCGGCACCTTTTTCGGGTTTGCCTTTGGATGTCGCGGCAATCAACTCGTTCGTTAAAACCAACTTCGCCGTTGCGATGTTCTCGAACGGCAGCGTGACATCAGCGTCATCCACCGTCACAACCACATCGCCGGTCTCGGTCAGCTCTTTCACAGGGCCCTTGAAGCGGCGGCGACCGTTTATCGCCAGCTTGGTTTCGATTTTCGCTTCAAAGCCTGCGTAATTCTCAAAATCTTTGCGCCGCGTCAGCGGACGATCAATGCCGGCCGAACTGACCTCTAGGTCGTAGGCGCCGGCAATCGGGTCTTCCACGTCGAAGATCGCCGACAAAGCCTGGCTGATCACTTCGCACTCATCGATGCTGATCAGGGTGCCGTCGGCGCGGTCTGCCATCACTTGAACGGTCCGCTGACCGCCGTTGTTCATCAAGGCCACGCGCACCACCTCAAAGCCCATGGCTTCAAGGGTCGGGGCAATGCGTTCCTCGAGCGGCAAGAGGCGTTCCAATCGGACTCCGTGAACAGTCTCTAAGTTATTGTTCCGTAACAGCTTTTTCCCGGCGAATCGCCTGAATTCAGGCAATAAAAAAAGTGGCCGGTTGGGGCCACTTTCCAGTCGATCGACAGTGAAAGCTTATGGGCGGGATATACTGCGATTGTGCCCATTTTGCAAGGGTTTCAGGCGTTAGCCTGCCGCGCGTGGCGCCGGTTTTGAGGTTCGGTAAAAGCGGAAAAAAGCCGGTTTTCGCCCCTCGCGCAGAGCTTTCTTCTGGTATCGAGTCTCCACATGATCCGCAGGGGCAACCTGCCAATCCTCAGGACCGTTGGCGTCCCACCGAAAGCAAGGATGCGGGGGCACTTGTTCCATGACCCACTGGATGTAGACCGGGTGATCGCTGGCAATGCGCAGTTCGGCCCCTTCGGGCATCAGGCGCGCAAGGTGGTTGAGGTTGTCCTGGCCGATAAAGCGGCGTTTGGCGTGGCGCACTTTGGGCCACGGATCGGGGAACAACACGAACACGCGCGACAAACTTTTATCGGGCAGGCCCGGCAATAAAAAACGCACGTCGTCGTTAAACACGCGCACGTTGTTCAGGTTCTTTTCACCGACGTAACGGATCAGCGATGCCACACCGTTCAAGAACACTTCGCCGCCGATAATGCCCACATCCGGGTTGCGCTCGGCTTGTGTCGCCAAGTGCTCGCCTGCGCCAAAGCCGATCTCAAGCCACATATCTTTGGGTTTATGTGGAAACAAGGCAGCCACGTCGATCATCGACCCACTTGTTGGTGGATCGATTTTCAAACGCGGCAATAATGTATCGGTAACAGCTTGCCGCGCGGTCGTAAGCGGTTTGCCCTTGCGGCGTCCGTAATAGAGAAGGCGTTGACCTTCTTTACGCTCAGACACCGAACGCTGATTCTAATGCAGGAACCAAATCCAAACGCTCCCAGCTAAAGCCGCCGGCGCCATCGGGCTCGCGGCCAAAGTGGCCGTAAGAAGATGTGCGCGTGTAGATCGGTGCGTTCAGTTTCAAGTGCTCGCGAATACCGCGCGGGCTCAAGTTCATCAGGTCCTGCAGCACTTTCGACAGTTTATCTTCGTCCACGCGGCCCGTGCCTTGCGTGTCGACGTAAACGGCCAAAGGCTTCGCAACGCCGATCGCATAAGCCAGCTGGATCAGGCATTTGTCGGCCAAGTCCGCGGCCACAACGTTTTTCGCCAAGTAGCGCGCGGCATAGGCGGCCGAGCGGTCCACCTTGGTCGGGTCTTTGCCTGAGAATGCGCCGCCGCCGTGCGGGGCTGCGCCGCCATACGTATCGACGATGATTTTGCGGCCGGTCAAACCCGTGTCGCCGTCGGGGCCGCCAATGACGAAGCGGCCGGTGGGGTTTACGTAAAACTCGTCTTCAGGGCACATCCAGCCCTTCGGCAGAACGTCCAAGACGGTCTTGCGCACAAAGTTGCGCAAGGTTTCCTGGTCTACATCCGGGCTGTGTTGGGTCGAGACCACGATAGATGTGGCGCGCACAGGCTTGCCGTTTTCGTACTTCAGACTGATCTGGCTTTTCGCGTCCGGCTCCAGGAAGGGCACTTCCTTGGTGTGGCGCGCATCAGCCAGGCGTTTCAAAATCTGGTGCGAGTAGTGAATCGGCGCCGGCATGAATTCCGGCGTTTCGTTGACGGCGTAGCCGAACATAATGCCCTGGTCGCCGGCACCTTCGTCCTTGTTGCCGGCGGCATCAACGCCCACCGCGATGTCGGCAGACTGCGAGTGCACGTGGCAATCGACGGTAGCGGTCTTCCAGTGGAAGCCTTCCTGCTCATAGCCGATATCTTTCACGGCCTGGCGCGCGCTTTCGATCAGGCGGGCGTGGGTGATGGACCCGGGCCCGCGCACTTCACCGGCCAGAACGATGCGATTGGTGGTGCACAGCGTTTCCAAGGCCACGCGGGCCTGCGGGTCTGCGGCCAGATACAAATCGACGATGGAATCAGAAATGCGGTCGGCAACTTTGTCGGGGTGTCCTTCAGACACAGACTCGCTCGTGAAGATATAGTCGGTCTTCGCCACAATACTCTCCGTTGGGGAGGAAACTTTGCGATTGGCCCGGCTCCGCGCCTAAAAACGTGCGGCTCCATGACCAAGGGTGAGGGCGTCGGGCGTACCGAAAAACCGCCAACTTGGCAAGGGTTTGGGGGCGGGTTGTCCTCCTTGCCACCAGATACGGCCCGCTTTTTAGGCAAAAACAAAGCCCCGCCGGTGGGGCGGGGCTTTGATCTCAGTGTTATCGCTAAACTTTAGCTTAGAACTTGTAGCTGGCGGTCACGCCAAAGCGCTGCTTGTCCGGCAGGCCCATTTGGAAGGCGCGTTCCTGGGTGGTCGTGCCGGCGACGTTGTTCAGAGCCGCGTTGGCGTTCGGAGCAACGTTCAGGTTCATCTGGTCAACATAACGCACAATGGTGGTGGGCGATTTGTCGTTGGTCAGATTGTCGACGAAGAACGTGAAGTTCCATTGGTCGGTTTCAACGCCAACCTTCACGTTCAGCAGGTACTGATCGCCCGTATGAGCCAGATTGTAGATCTGGTCGTACTTTTTGCCGTTGAACGCAAAATCGCTGCGCAGGAAGCCGTTGACTTCATCGGACACCGGGTAGGTGAACTTACCGTTCAATGTCGCCTGGTGTTTCGGCGCGTTCGGCATGTACTTGCCGGCTACTGACGGGTTGCCGAACAGTTCGTTGGCTTCCGGATCGTTCAGCTCCTTGAACTTCGCATCGTTCAGCGAGTAAGCGGCACCCGCCGTGAAGTAGTCGGTCAGCACGGCGCTCACCGAAGCTTCCAGGCCCTTCACACGCGATTTACCGGCGTTGATCAGGTACGACTGCGTGCCGCCCGTCGGGAAGGTGAACGTGGTGGTCAGCTGTTGGTTTTTCCAATCAACGTAATAAGCAGCCAAGTTCAACACGAGCGTGTTGTTCAACAGCGTGTTCTTGGTGCCGATTTCGTAGTTCCAGCTGCTTTCTTCGTTGGCGAAACGAATGTTTTCAGGGAAGCGCGGATCACCGTTGATGGCGCCGGGTTTATTGCCTTTGGCGGCCACAGCGTAGATCAGCGTGTCTTGCATCGGCTTGTAGTCCAACGTGAAGCGCGGCGACCACGACTTGAACTTCTTCTCGATCAGAAGGTCGGTGTAGGTCACGCCGGCGACCGTTGCGGTTTTCTTGTAGTTGCCGATTTTGTCTTGCGCGTAACGCAGTTCAGCTGAACCGGTCAGCTGATCTGTGAAATCACCCGTCAACGAGGCAAACACCGCCTTGTTGTCGACGCGGTCCGTACCGAAATCGATCGTCGGCGCGGTGGCCGCGAAGTGGCGCTCTTCCAACGCGCGGCGGCGCTGGTAGTAGAACACGCCGACCAAGCCACGCACGGCTTTGTCTTGGGCCGATTGAGCACGGAATTCCTGCGACCACTCGTCACGGTCGGTGACTTCGTTGCGCAAGGTGGATTGCACGCGGATCGGGTCGGTGGCGGTGCGCGCGACCGTCGTGCCCGGAACGGTGGTCAGGCTGAAGGCCGTGCCGCCCTGGAACGTTGAGTCATAGCCGTATTCGGTGTTGGTCCAGAACAGACCGGTGTTCGACGTCAAGATGAAGTCTTCGCTGTCGTACACGATGTTGCCGAACACGCGGGTTGAATCACGGTGCACACCTTCTTTGCCCTGCAAGCCGGCGCGGTCCAGGGTCACGGTCTTCGGGTGGGTCACTTCGCCGCAATAGTACTGACGCGGTTTGTTCAGGAAGCAGTTGTTCGAAAAACGATCTTGCAGGGCGATCGCCGCCAAGCCGTCATCGTCTTCGTTGTAGCCCATGCTGATGTTGGCCGACAGGTTATCGGTCATTTTGAATTCCAAAGCGCCGTTGAGGCCTTTGGATTGCTCTTGGCCGACCTTCTTGCCGTCCAGCGTGTTGCGGTATTGACCGCCGAAGTCATAGTAGCGGCCTTGGACCATGTAGAAGACTTTGTCTTCAACAATCGGACCCCGCGACAGCAGGTTGACTTCATAGTCGTCGTGTTCGGCGGCGCGCACGCTGATTTTGTTTTCAAAATCGTTTGTGCCTTTTTTCGTGATCAGGTTGACGGCGCCGGCAAAGGTGGCGCGGCCGAACAGGGCGGCCTGCGGGCCTTTGATGGTTTCAACGCGCTCAACGATGTCGAAGGGGAACGACAGGATGTTGTCGGTGAACAAAATGCCATCGACGAAAATGGCCGCGTTGCCTTCGCCCAGGATGTTCGACTGGCCGCGAATGACCGGGCGGCTGGTGCCGCCTTGCGCGCCGTAACGATTGGTTTTTTCAAACGAGAAACCGGGAGTGAAGGCGGCAACCTTCGCAACGTCCGTCATGCCGCGCTCGCTCAGCTCTTTTGCGCTGAAGGCCGTGACGCTGATCGGCACGTCCTGCAGTTTTTCTTCGGTCTTGCGTGCGGTGACGACAATTTCTTCCAGCTGGGCAGTTCCCTGCGCCATGGCCGACGCGGCCAGTGCTGTTGTCATGACGCTGATGGCAGCCGTCGATAACCAATGTTGACGCAACATTTTTCCCTCCGATCTAAAGATATGAAAGTTCCATCGCCCCAGGGGTGCTTCCGCGGTTTTTAAACCTATCCCCAATGGACATGGCAAAAGGCGTGACACAGAAGCCCTTGATTCTCAACGCTTGCGGTTCTTTGACATTTCACAAACGCGTCGATTCCCTGTTAACGTGTCAGGAATCACACGCCTTTATATGTCTTTCCCCAACTCATGCGCGAAGGTGCCAAGCCGCGTTAGTATGGCGCGTTCTTTGGGCACAAAAAAATCCGCGCGGTTTTTGGATGAAACGGCGCGGATCTGTTTAAAATTCTTAACGTGAAAGATCTTAACGGATCACGTTGAAAAATCGTCTTAAAGACGAGACGAATTATTCGTCGCCTTCAACGCTTTCCTCGGTGGTGGCCAGCGATTTCGCCAGGTCATAAATCCGGCGGCGCACATGGTAATCCTTGATGCGATAGTACGCGCGCACCAGTTCCAGCGTTTCGCGCTTGGTCATCGGATCATTCTCGGGCAGATCGATGTCCCGCGATGTTTCCGACAGGTTGCGCGGGCTCGAATCCTGGGTTGCGCTATCCATTTCATCGAAGAAGAACTGTACGGCGCAATCCAGCACGCGGCTTAAGTCCCACAAACGGCTGGCGCCAATGCGATTAGCGCCGCGCTCGTACTTCTGCACTTGCTGGAAGGTCAGGCCTAAGGCCTCACCCAGCTTTTCCTGGCTCATGCCTAAAAGCGTGCGGCGTAAGCGCACACGGGCGCCGACGTGCACGTCAACCGGGTTGGGTTTGCCCGAGGGCATGCGCCCGCGCGACGAGCGCGAAAACCCAGCATCATCCAAGTCATCTTCTTGCGGCAACGCCATAGCGGCATCCTTTAGATGAGCGGTTCAAAGAACAGGACACGACAAAGACCGCTATATATACCAATCGTTGTAGCGTAAACGCTACACCTCTACTTTTTGACACAGAATCACGGACAGAGCAAACTGTGCACATGTCTAAGCTTTTGATTTAACACATTAAATTGTGTCAAAAAAATGCTGCGCCGCCGCTCTGCGCCGGCGTTCAGCTTCCCACAAAAACACAATCCCCAGCAATATCAAGACTATAGGCCCCCACTGGCCGGTGCGGCTGAACAGCGTGCGGCCTTCGGCGGCTTGGGGCAGGGGCGAATCCAGTGTGCCGCGGGTGTTCAGTGCGATCCGGCCCAAGACCCTTCCGTAGGGATCAATCACCGCCGAGATGCCGGTGTTGGCGACGCGGATCAGGGGCAATCCTTCTTCCACCGCGCGCAGTTGGGCTTCGGCCAGATGCTGACGCGGTCCGGACGTGTCGCCGAACCAGGAATCATTGGTGATATTCAGCAGCCACTGTGGCCGCTGCCCATCGGCCGTAGGTGGGCCGGTGACTTCGCCTGAAAAAATCGCCTCGTAGCAAATCAACGGACTGAAGGGTGGGGCGTTGTCGATGGACAACGTGGTGCGCCCATGACCTGCGCTGAAATCCATCGTGCCTTCGGTCAGTTTGCGGAACGGAATCAATCCGCGCAGGGGCAAGTATTCCCCAAACGGCACCAAGTGGGTTTTATCGTACAGGGCCGCAACGCTCGCATCCGAGCGCACCACAAGCATCGAATTAAAAATCTCCTCGATGCCGTTCGCTCCGGTTGCCACGCGCGGCACGCCTGTAATCAGCGTTGCGCCCGGGCTCAGCATCGATACCGCGATGGCGCGGCGCACTTCGTCGCGATCAAGCGCAAAGGCTACGGCTGCTTCACCCCAAATCACGTGCGTGACACCTTCAACACCCGTACTGGCGCTTAACCGCACGTGGTCCATGAAATGCTGCTCACGTAAGCCAGGCCGCCACTTGTCGGCTTGCGCGATGTTGGGTTGCACCAGGCGCAAGTTCACATCGGGCACCATCGGCACATCGCGATCATAAAGCCGCACCGCTCCGTAAAGGCCGAACACGATCAGCAATGCCGTTGGCGCCAACCCAAAGATCCGCTCATGCTTTGTTGTGGCTGGGGCTGTGAATACGAAAACCGCTGCTGCCGCGATCAGTGTGAACAGGCCCAATCCCAGCGTTCCAAACAGCGTTGTGATCTGAATCATCTCGGGCCACGCGGCCCAGACCGAGCCCATGGGATTCCACGGAAACCCTGTGAACAGCCAGCCGCGCACCCACTCGACACTCATCCAGGCCAGCGCAAACCCAAAGGCACGCACGTAACGCGGCGCGCGCGGCAGCCGGTGAACGATCAGCGTGACCACCGCGATATAAACACCAAAGATGGCGCATAACCCTGCTACCGCGGGGATGGCAAACGCACCGTGGGTATCGGCATCGACATAAAATGCGTTGGCGATCCAGTTCAGGCCCACGGCAAAATGACCGAAACCAAAACTCCAACCGATCACCATGGCAGAACGCGCTGTTTTGCAGCTGTCCAACATCCACAGCAGCAAGGGGACCGTCACCCACAACAGCGGCACCACGTGCCACGGCGGCATGGCTAATGTGCTGGCCGCACCCAGCAGTGCAGCCAGCAGCGCACGTTGCCAGGGCATGAGGCCCAGCAGAAAGGCGTCACATCTTTCAATCATGAATCAGGGGTTGGCGGCGGCGGGGGTGTCGGTACGTTTCTAATCCGCACACGGCGTACGCGGCGCGGGTCGCCATCGATTACTTCAAACTCCAGGCCGCTGGGGTGCTTCACCAACTCTTTCCGGCTTGGCACACGGCCGGCCAGGCGAATCACAAGTCCGCCCAAGGTGTCGGTCTCGTCGCGCTCGGCTGTCGTGAAGACATCGCCGTAGCGATTTTCAAAATCTTCCAACGTCACCCGCGCATCAGCCGTCACGCTGCCGTCAGCAGCTTGCACAAACTCCAACGGCGCATCGGCATCGTGCTCGTCCTCAATCTCACCGACGATCTGCTCCACCACGTCCTCAATCGTCAACAGACCGTCTATGCCGCCGAACTCATCGACCACAAGCGCCATGTGCGTGCGTTTCAAGCGCATTTCGAGCAAGAGATCCAGAACATGCACGGCAGGCGATACAAACAATACCTTGCGCAAAAGGTCTGCCAGCTTTGGCACCTGAACAGCGTCTTCAGCGCCTTCATAGGCAACCCCGCCGCCCTGTTCCGCGACCACAAGGGCTAGGTCTTTCATGTGAATCATGCCGATCACATCATCCAGTCGCCCGCGATAGACCGGATAGCGCGTGTGCCCATCGGCAGCCAAAAGCTTCATAACGTCATGGAAGGGTGTATCGGCGTCCACGGCCACAATGTGCGCGCGCGGAATCATAATGTCGGCAGCCGTCATGTCGCGGAGCTTCAAGACGTTTGCCAGCAACAGCCGTTCATTGGGGTCGATCACCGGCGCATCGCTGTCGGCAGCGTCTTCGATCCGGTCTTCGATCAGCTCTTCAATAACTTCGCGAACGGTCTCTTGCTCGGGCGTCTCCGGCTTAATGAGCCGGCGCAAGCGTTCCATCAGGCCGGGACCCTTCTCGTCACTCTCGATCAGGTCCGGCGATTTAGGTGCAGTTTCGCTCATCGCTTCTTTTTTGTGCTCGCGCGCCACACAGTCGGCCTCTTTACGACAACCGTATCCGCGTAAGGGTCGGCGATTCCCAGGTCCGCCAAAATCAAACGTTCCATCCGCTCCATCTTCAGCGCGTCGCGTTCAAGCTCATGATCATACCCTAGCAAATGCAGAACACCATGCACCACAAGGTGTGCCGTGTGCGCTTTGAACGGCTTATTCTCGGCTTTGGCTTCTTTTTGCGTAGTTTGCAGTGCCAGAACGATATCACCCAGCATTAACACATCAGACATCAGGCCCGCGTCATCGGCGGCCGGAAACGACAGCACGTTGGTAGGCTTGTCCTTACCGCGGTAATCGCGGTTTAGCACGCGAACGCGGGCGTCGGTTGAGAGGACAAGGGAAATTTCCACACTCTTTTTGACGGCGTGTAGAAAATGTTTTTTCGGCAATTGCTTGCGCGCAAAATTCAAGGCGTGAATAGCGGTGCGTTTACAAAAAGCCGCGATACGTTTGTCGCGCGCAGTCCACGCAGAGCTTAAGATCGAAACGTCGATGCGCAGGGGCAATGAAGCGCTCATCGGGGTTTGCGCTTCTCCGGACTTTGCGTGTCATAAGCCTCAACAATGCGCGTCACCAAATCATGGCGCACCACATCAGCAGACGTAAAGTTCACGCGGCCAACACCCTTCACGTTCTTCAACACGTCCAGGGCATCGGCCAGACCCGATTTCATGCCCGAAGGCAAATCAATCTGGCTTAAGTCACCCGTGACCACCATGCGCGAACGCTCCCCCAAACGTGTGAGGAACATTTTCATCTGCACAGGTGTTGTGTTCTGTGCTTCGTCCAGAATGACAAAAGAATTGGCCAGCGTACGTCCGCGCATGAATGCCAGAGGTGCGACTTCAATGTCGCCGGATTCCATATTCCGGGTCACTTGATCTCCCGGCAGCATATCGAACAACGCGTCGTAAAGTGGACGCAGATAAGGATCGACCTTTTCTTTCATGTCGCCCGGCAAAAAGCCCAAACGTTCACCCGCTTCAACAGCGGGCCGCGACAAGATAATGCGGTCGACCTCGCCCGCAATTTTCATCGCCACCGCTTTTGCAACGGCCAGATAGGTTTTGCCGGTTCCCGCCGGGCCCAACGCAAACACCAGTTCGTGCGCGTTCAGCGCGCGGAAATACTCGGCTTGGCCGGGTGTGCGCGGCGCAATGTGTTTTTTGCGCGTGCGTAAGGTTAAGTCGTCCGCATCGTCTTTGGTGGCGGATAAACGCGCAGCCGCATCAACATCGCCATCGTCGATGGCTTTGCCGGCTGCTGCGCGGCGATAAAGGGTCACAAGCGCGCTCTGAGCTTTGGTTGCATTGTCTTCAGGGCCTTCGATGGCAATCACGTTGCCGTGCAAATCCAATGTCACGCCCAGGCGTTGTTCCAAGCGCAGTAGGTTGCGGCTCTGTGGGCCCACCACATCCTGCACGACAGCATTATCATCAAACTCGCACGCAAGCCTTGCGGGTGCGGTCACGGATTAAAGACCCCTTTGATTCATTTAGTCCGCCTTGGCATCACAAAGCTCGGCGCCCAGGCTGTACGACTCTTGCGTCGTAATGCGTACCGGCACTACATGGCCCAGCAGCGATGCAGGCGCATTCACGTGCACGGCTTGTAAATAGGGGCTGCGGCCACCCAGCTGTCCGGGTAGGCGGCCGGGGTTTGTCAGCAGTACATCCATGGTCCTGCCCAAGCTCGCGGCGTTAAACTCACGCAGTTGCTGATCCAACAAATCTTGAAGCTCGGTCAGGCGCGCCGAGCTGACATCGTCAGGTATTTGTTTCTTCATCGCGGCGGCGGGCGTGCCGGGGCGCTTGCTGTATTTGAAAGAGTAAGACTGCGCGAAGGTAATCTCGCGCACCAAGTTCATGGTTTCGGCAAATTCGGCATCGGTTTCGCCCGGGAAGCCCACAATAAAGTCCGATGACAGCGCCAAGTCAGTCCGGTGACGGCGTAAGCGCTCGATCACACGGCGGTAGTCATCGGCCGTGTGGTTGCGATTCATTTCATGCAGAATCCGGTCTGCCCCCGACTGCACGGGAAGATGCAGCATTGGCATCAACTGCGGCACATCGCCGTGGGCCGCGATCAGGTCGTTGTCCATGTCGCTGGGGTGTGACGTCGTGTAGCGGATACGTGCCAAGCCGTCGATTTCAGCAAGTGCGCGGATCAGGCGGCCCAGACCCCAGGTGATGTGACCTTCGGCATCGCCGTGATAGGCATTCACGTTCTGACCCAGAAGTGTAATCTCGCGCACACCCGCACTCACCAGCCCGCGCGCTTCACGCAGCACGTCAGCGACGGGGCGGGAAAACTCAGCCCCACGAGTGTAGGGCACAACGCAGTACGTACAGAATTTGTCGCAGCCTTCCTGCACCGATAGAAATGCGGTGGGGCCTTCGGCGCGCGGCGGCGGCAAAAAATCAAACTTAGGCTCAGCCGGAAATTCGGTGTCGATCACCGAGATTTTTTCACGACCATTGCTTTGGGCGCGGGCGCGAGACGCGCGAGCCACCAGTTCCGGCAAGCGGTGATAGGTCTGTGGGCCCAGCACGATGTCGACGTAAGGCGCACGTGCCGTAATCTCGGCGCCCTCAGCCTGCGCCACACACCCCGCGACCGCGATCATCACGTCGCCGCCTTTGGTTTGCGCGTCGTCCTTCAGGGGGCGCAGGCGACCCAGGTCCGAGAACACTTTCTCGGCTGCCTTCTCGCGGATGTGGCAGGTGTTCAAGATCACCATGTCCGCATCGTCGGGCGTGTCGGTGGTGGTGAACCCTTGCGGGGCCAGTACGTCGGCCATGCGCTGGCTGTCGTAAACGTTCATCTGGCACCCGTAGGTCTTGATGAACAGCTTGCGCTTGCCAGCCGCCGGCGGGTTGGAACGTGAAGGTGTGTCGTTGCTCATTTGCGGGGCGCTGTATATCGCGGATAGCCCCTGAAATGCAAAGAAAGCCTGTGGAAAACCGTTAATTTCTACGGGGCAGAAATGGGTGTTAAGGCCTTGGAACGGCCCGATAAAAGCCGGGAAAAGCTTTCCGAGGTCACTTTATGGCAGTGGGCGGCCAAGGCTTTGCGTCCGCCCATATCCGCGGCTGTAACTGGGTCATGGAACTCGATCTCAACCGTGGTCCGGCCCATCTTCAGGGCCTGCCACAAATGGGGCCCCAAGGTCATATCGCCGTACCAGGCGAAAAACGCTCGCCAGCCCACGCCGATGGGCAGGCCGTTCAGCCGGGTGTAGGCGATCGACATGGGCTGCACCGTGATGGGTTTTCCCTTCACGGTTTTCTCGGCCACGGTGAACAGGGCGCTCTTGAAAGGCAGCATGTGGTTGCCGTCACCCGAGGTGGATTCCGGGAACATGATCAGGCAGCTGCCTTCGTCCAACCGGTTTTGAATCGCATCGCGCGCGACATTCGTTGAACTGCGCTTGCGGTCGATGAACACCGTGCGACCGGCTTTGGCCATCAGGCCGAAGAAGGGCCAGTCGGCCATGTCGCCGCGTGCCACAAACGCGCCCTTCACCACCGCGCCCACAATCACGATATCGAGGTACGAGATGTGGTTGCAGACGATCAACATTGGCCGGTCTTTGACTTGCCGGCCTTTGACTTTCAATTCAAAGCCCAGCACGCGCGCCATGATGCGGTAATACACGCGCCGCACAGGCGCTGTTCCGATGAACAGCACCCGCAGCAGGCTGATGAACAAAACAATGAAAACAGTAAACAGCAGGAAGAAGACAAAGCGCGCGCACGCCAAAACAGTATCAGTGGGTGCCGTGGGCAGTGTGATTTCAGACGTTAAAACCCGCGTATTCACTGCGCCACTCGTTGCTTGAACTTAGTTACCTTTAGTCTCGCCTTGGCCCAGGTCGTAGTGGCGCGTGTAACGGCCGGTGATCAGGTCGGTCTTCACAATGACGCACAAGTCGATCGTGTTGAACTGATGGTCGATCACAGCACCTTCGCCAATGAAAGCCCCGGCGCGCAAGTAACCTTTCAACAGCGGCGGTAGTGCGACAAGCGCGCGTCGCGCATCGATGTTTTCCGGGTTCACGCGGCGCATTTCCACATAACGCTCGGGCAGCGCCTTCACGCGTAGCTCTTCGGGCGGCAGGTGGTTGTAATAAAGGTAAGACAAGGCCAGTGCGTGTTTGTCGGGGTCAACACCCGAGAGGCTGCCGCAGCCAAACATCACTTCGATGCTGTGCTGCATCACGTACTCGGCAATGCCGCGCCAC
>JAEUKL010000018.1 GCA_016793005.1 Rhodospirillaceae bacterium
AAATTGAACTCGTTGGCGATTTTCTGCATCTGCGCCGTCGATAACCCACGCCCGTCCAGCACAACAGCGAGCGGATTGCCGCCATAGGCTTGCGTGGTGAATACATCGGCAGTGATGAACTTGAGGCGGCGGGTGGCATCCATAGGTGGTCTCCGATTTTGCGGCAGAGTGTGCGACCGGGATGTCTGACGTCTACGAAAAACTTGAACTAGGACGCTTTATTCCGCATTGGGGCTTGCATACCTTGGGATTCGAGGCATTATACCTTGAACTACAAGGTAAGAGATTCGATCTCATGTCCGTGCGCAGCCCGAACCCCAATTTTATGAATGGCGTGCCCGAGTTGTTGATTCTCAGGCTGCTCAAAGACCGCGAGATGTATGGTTATGAACTGGTGCAGGCCATACGTGATGCCACGCGCGATGAGATCGTCCTGGGTGAGGGGGTCGTCTATCCCGTGCTGCATGGCCTGGAGAAGGACGGCGCATTGAAATCGCGCCGCAAAGCTGTCGGTGGACGCACACGGGTCTATTACGCGGTCACTGCATCGGGCCAGAAGCGCTTAGGCGCGTTGATCGGCACCTGGACCAAATTGAATGACGCTGTCGCGCAAGCCCTGAACGGAGGATCCCATGCCCCGCTCGCCGTTTGAAACCCTAACCGAGACTTTACTGCGTGGCGGCATCGCGCCACGGCATGTGCGGCGTTACATCTCGGAACTGCGAGATCATTACGACGATCTGCTGTCTGCCGCACGCAGTGCGGGCGTGCAGCCACCCGAAGCGGAGCGTGCAGCGTTGGCCCGCATCGGCGCACCGGATGAATTGACCCAAGCAATGTTGGACCGCGATGACTTGAAATCTTGGGCCGCGCGCTATCCCGCACTGATGTTCGGTGTTGTGCCCACACTGATGTTGGCCGCAGGTGTTGGTATTTTCGTGCTGTGCCTGGCGGCGGTGATTTTCTCGTTCCGCCTTGACGAAGGCTACTCTGTGATCCCCGAAACATGGCGCGCGATTGTTGGTGTCGGCGTGTTCGGCGTGACGTACGTGCTGCCCTTGATCGTGGCGGGGATCGTTGCGAAAATCGGCTTGGATCAGCGCGTCGATGCGCGCTGGCTGCTGATCGGTATCGGCATTGTGGGGGTGATCGGCGGATACTTCGACATCAGCGTCGAGTGGCCTGCTTATGTTGGCGCACCGGGCGAATTGAACTTTGGCCTGGGATTATTCCCGCCGTATCCGCAGTTTGGGTTTGGCCTGATGCGAACGGTGCTGAACGTGACCGTGATTGCGATTCCGACAGTGCTGATGATGCGCCGTTACGCCAAGCACGCGTAGCTGCGCAATATGATCAGCGACATGCGATCACGCCGCGCTGCCGTCGCCGGTGTTATCGGTGCGTTGCACATCGCGGTGGTCTATGCGCTGGTGTCTATGACCGTGCATCCCGTGCAGCACAATCCTCAGACCGAAAAACCCATCGCATGGTTGAATGTCGCCAAGCCTGACCCGCCGAAGCCAATTACAGTTCCGCAGATTTCCACGATGGCCCATCGGCCGTTCGAACTACCCAAAGCACCGGTGATTGCCATCACGGCTCCCACCGCCACCGACTTTGCGGCACTGAGGTCTTATGTGTGGTGTGGTGCATTGGATGACGGCAAGGCGCTCGTTGTCAGTCCCAAGCCTTGCAACAACATGAAACTCGAGTTGCACAATGCCGTGGCCGGCCCGCGCCAGCCGACCGAACACGAAAAAGCGCAGATGCATGATTTCGACCGGCAAAATGCGATGGCCAAAGCGCCCGCACTGTTGCCGTGTTTTGGCGGCGTGGGCGTATCAATTTTTTGTTTAGCCAACGGGATCGCGAACGGCTTTGAGTTCACAGCCGGCAGTTACGCCGACGCGGATACTGCGAAGTGCGACTCCCGTTTTGCAGGGGCGGCCCCCTGTGCGCGGAACTATTCTCTGCAGTCGTTTGCGCCCACAAACAGGCCGCCGCCGCGTTAATCCAGCGCTGACGCGCAGGCTTCGGCAAGAATTCGAACGAAAGACAAGCCAAACGTCCTTTCTGTCGTTATACTCCCGCCCTCCAAAAGCGTGCGCGGGGGTAGGGCACATGGCTGATGGCGTGAACAGGCGGCGCGTACTGGCGGGCGCAGGCGTTGTCGCGGCTGCGTCGGTGACGACGTCGCTGCGTGCTGCCGCCCCCAGAGGCAAGATGCCGCTGGATGAGTATCAGGCCTACGACGCTGTCGGTCTGGCATCACTCGTTGCGAAAGGCGATATCGAACCGCGCGAACTGCTGGAAGCCGCGATTGCGCGGCTGGAAGTGGTCGACACCAAAATAAACTGCATCTCGCAGCGGCTCTACGATTTTGGCCGCAAGCAAATCGCCAACGGGCTACCGAAAGGTCCGCTGACGGGCGTGCCGTTCCTGTTGAAGGATCTGGGCGTCGATCTCGCGGGTACGCCCACAAAATCAGGAAGCAATTTCTTTCAAGACGACATGCCGGCTGCCGACAGCACATTGGTTGGCCGCTACAAAAATGCGGGCCTTGTGATTTTCGGCAAAACCACAGCGCCGGAACTGGGGCTAACAGGCACTACAGAGTCGGCCGCACAGGGGCAGACCAGAAATCCCTGGAACCTGGAACGCACCACGGGCGGATCATCGGGCGGCGCAGCGGCGGCGGTCGCGACCAACATTGTGCCTATCGCCAATGCCAGCGACGGCGCAGGGTCGATCCGCGTGCCGGCGTCGTGTTGCGGTGTGTTTGGGCTGAAGCCCACCCGGGGCCGCGTCCCGCGCGGTCCGGCAACGTTTGAAAGCTGGAACGGATTGGGGACGATCCACGCCATCAGCCGCAGTGTGCGTGACAGCGCTGTATTGCTGGATATGTCCGCAGGCCCGGATTTATGGGATCCCTACAACGCCATTCCGCCGCATCGTCCATTCGCGCAGGAGGTTGGGGCTGATCCCGGCAAGTTGCGTATTGCGCTGGTGCTGTCGCCCCCGTCGGGCGCCGTGGTTGACCCGGCCTGCGTGGAGGCCGCCCGCCGTGCCGCCAAGTTGTGCGAAGACTTGGGCCACATCGTCGAGGAAAAACAACTGCCGGTCGACCATAAGGCAACGTTCGATGGGCTGGTCGCATCGTTATGCGTGTCGGTGGTGCGGGCGCTCGATGGTCGTGCGGCGCGGATGGGGCGGGCCGTGACGGAGGCCGATGTCGAGCCGATCACGTGGTACTTCTACCAGCAGGGCAAAAAAGTTCCGGGTGCGGCCTATGCCGAAGCCCGTGCGGTGTTCGACGCAACGGGCCGGTCCATTGCCGAGTTTCAGCAAGGCTTTGATGTAATCTTATCGCCGACATTGGCGCGACCGCCGATCAAGCTGGGGTTGCTCAGTTTGTCGTCGAAGTTCGAGGACTTTGCGCGCGAAGCCATGACGTTCTCACCGTTCAGCGCCATTGCCAACATGACGGGCCAGCCCGCCATGTCTGTTCCGCTGCATTGGTCGCCGGACGGCTTGCCGGTCGGCGTGATGTTCGCGGGCCGCATGAATGATGAAGCGACGCTGTTGCGATTGGCCGGGCAGCTTGAAACCGCCCGGCCTTGGTTTAATCGCCGTCCTGTAATTTAAAGCTCACGCCTTAGAAGTTGTACTTAAAGCGCGCCGTTACAGTGCGCGGATCGTTCGGATAGACGACGGCGGTTGCGCCAATCGTCAAGCCGGTCGAGTAGTAGGTGTGATCGAGGATGTTCTTGCCTTCCAGCGACAGCGTCCAGTCGCGGTTCTCGCTGTCATAGGCAATCAGCGCATCCACCAGTGTACGTGCGCGCGCGGCAATCAGCGGCGTGTTCACGGCGTCGTTGTAGAACTTGTCGCTGTAATCCACGCTGGCGCCCAGGCGTACTTGGCCCGGCAAACCCACTTCAGGTGTGAAGACAAAGCCCAGGGCCCCTTTGACGGGCGCCACACCACGCAAGTCTTTGGCCCGGCATTCCTGGTAGACGCCGTTTAATTGGCAGATGAACGATTCTGTGTACTTCCCATCCGTGATGGCGGCATTGCCGTACAGCAGCAAGGTGTCGGTGACCTGCCAGCTTGGCTCAAGTTCGATCCCCTGAACGCGCGCCCCCGATGCATTGACCACGCGTGCGATTGTGGTGCCGGGGATCTGCTGGGAAACATGCAGCCCTGAATAGTCGTTGTAGTAGGCCGAAACGTTCAGGCGCAGTGTGTTGTCAGCATTTTGGAACTTCGCACCCACTTCGTAGGCATCAACATTTTCCGGCGCGTAGGCGAACACGTCGTAAACCAGTTGGCCGTTTGAAATCGCGGGCGGGACGCGGTTCCAGCCGCCGCCTTTGAAGCCCTGGCTGTAGCTTGCGTATAACAACAGGTCGTCGGTAGCCTGATATTCGATACCGAATTTTGGCGTCCAGCTATTCCAGCCGGCCTTTCCGAGTTTCGGCACGCGATTGGGAATAGCCGCCGTCGGCACATAGTAATAATTATAAAACGATTTGTTGTCGTCGGTGTAGCGGATGCCGGCGCTGACGCTCAGTTGCTCGGTCACGTTGAACGTGCCTTGCGCATAAGCGGCATACGAATTTGTGTCTTGCTTCGAGAGTTCCGGCTGGCTGATGCCGAGCGGCGACAGGAACCGCGAGCGCTCAAAGAAATAATAAACGCCGCCCGTGCCGGTGAAACGGTCAGACTGATAGACGCCGTTAAATTCCTGACTAAAGCTGGTTTCATTCAGGAATACGCCGCTGATCAGCAAGCTGTTGGGGGCGGTATCCAGCGGCAGCACAGCGTCGGTCTTCAAGTTGCGCAAACCCGAGAGCGACGTCAAGGTGACATCGCCCACGTTGTATTTTGCAGTCAGGGTTGCACCGCTTTGCTCGACGCTCGACTGATCGGGCGAGTTGCCGTCGGTGATGAAAATATCGCGGTCAGGTGTCGCATTGGGGAATGTAGTCCGGTTGCCCGCAATGGCAGACGGGAAGAAGGGGCCCGAGTCATCCTGCGTGTGATCCAACGCCAATTCGATGTCCAAGGCATCGCTTGGCGTAAACAGCAATTTGCCCCGCAGTGCGGTGACATCGCGATTGTTCACCTTCTTGTTGTTCAAGTTCGGCGCGGTCGTCAGGCCTTCACGGTTGCGGCTGAGCGCACTAATGGATGCGTACAACTTGTCTTCCACCAGCGGCCCCGAGACATACCCTTTCAAATCCACTTGCTCGTGCGTGCCCAGGCCGATCTCGAAATTACCCGTCAGCTCGTTGCTGGGGCGCTTGGTGACGATTTTGATTGCGCCACCCGACGTATTGCGTCCGTACAGCGTACCTTGCGGGCCGCGCAGCACTTCCAAGCGTTCGATGTCGGAGAAATCGAACAGCGCGCCGTAGAGGCGCGGGATGTAAATGCCGTCGACGTAAGTTCCCACTGCGTTATCGGCATTGAACGTGGCGCTGTCTTGGCCGACACCGCGAATGAAGATGCGCGGCGCAGATTGCAGCGCCACAACGTTTTGCACGATGGCGCCGGGCACCACGGCTTGCAGATCGCGAATATTCGAGACTTGACGCTCGGCCAGCGTGTCAGCCGAGAAAGCGGTGACGGCGATGGGCGTCTTCTGCAAGTCGGCGGCAAAACGCTGTGCAGTGACGGTGATTTCTTCCAGCTGGCCCGATTTGTCCTGGTCTGCTTGGGCGACTTGCTGGGCCGACGCGGAACCAACCATGACCAGCAATGAAGCTGATGCTGCCAGAGCGCGTTTTAAGGAGAGGGGGGGCGTCGACGAGAAAATAAATGCAGACATCGTGGTTCCTTTTCTTGTTGTCAGCGCTGCTGAACGCGGTTCCATGTTGCTGATCGCGATCAGCATCTGATGCAGCGCATTGCGGTGCGAGCGCGTGGCGCAACGTATTGCGGCACATGGTGCAAAAATATGTCTCTGAGATTTCATCACCGTTCCAGCGGTGATGATGTAAATCAGACCTGTTCAGTCGACATAGAGAAGGTTGATCTTTTTTCTGCAGGGCTAGCAGAAGAAGTCTGTTGTCGATCACGCGTTCTGCAAAACGTACGCGCCTTTGGTGCGGTGAGCGTGCGCAATGGCGCAAAGTACAAATCAATATATGTCTTGGCCGCTTGATCATGCGGTCCTGCGATTGAATTGCCACAATTACGCATAAGTGACGTTGTGATGCGTGTGGCCGGTCACCTTATGCGTGAAAATTGAATCTCTATGCGTGTAATGCGAAAGAGAATCAGCAGAGAGTTGGCGGGCAAACAAAAACGGCGCCAGTTTAACTGGCGCCGTTTGCGTTAGTGCGTTGTGTTTTCGATTTAGAATTTCAGCGAGGCATCGACACCGACCAAGCGGCGCGCGCCTGGCGAGACAAACGAACCGCCGAACTCGGGCGCCGGGATCACTTCTTCCAGGTGCTTCGAGTTAGCCAAGTTCTTCGCGAACGCCGTAACCGACCAAGCGTCGCTCTGCAGGCCAATGCGCAGGTCAACCGTGGTGTAGGTGTTGCGGCGCTGTTTGCAGCCGTTGCTGGGGGCGCCGAACAGTGTCGGGCGGTTCTGGCACTGCACGACGTGGAACCACGTGGGGCCCACAACGTTTGCATCGGCGCGGGCCAAGAGGTCAAAGCTTTCCGTGACCGGGGCCAGCAATTGCGTGCCGAAGCTGAGCGTGTAGTCGGCGGTGTAGGGCGACTTGTTGCCGACGGTGTCAGGACGCGAGACCATTTTCTTGATCTTGCTGTCGGTGACGTTGCCGCCGCCATAGATCGACCACTCATCCGTCAGTTGCGCGTTCAATGACACTTCGCCGCCCACAAGGCGTACTTTGTCGATGTTGTTCACGACACGCAGCAGGCCGAACGGACCCACCAGGAATTCGAAGAACTGCATATCATCGACGGTGTTGTGGTAGGCCGCCGCTTCCAAGCTGACGCGCTTATCAAGGAACTCGGACTTGAAGCCCACTTCGAACGCCGACGATGTTTCTTCGCGGTAGTCGTCGTTGATGATGATGCCCGCACTCACCGGCGCGCGGTTGAAGAACACGTTGACGATGGCGTTTGCACCCTGGCTGTTGAAGCCGCCGGCCTTAAAGCCGATGCCCCAGTTGGCATACAGCGTCACGTCATCGAGCTTGTGCGTTAAGCTGATCTTCGGCTCGACTTGGTCGAAGGTGGTTTTCTTGTCGCGCACGCCGGCCGGGTTGATGGTCGGATCCAGGCTCGGGTTCAAGAAGGCATTGCCCGAAGAAATGCCATCGTTCGTGAAATCGACGTACTGCGTACGGGCCGTGGCCGGCACCAGGTTATGCACTTTGCGTTCTTCGCGGTCGTAACGAAGGGCAACGGCGAATTCGGTGTTTTCCTGAACGTCATACGCAACCTGACCAAAGGCCGAGTAGACGTTGCTCTTGAAGTTGTCGTGCACCAACGATTCCGTGGCGTTCTGGTCGCCGCGCGGCAGGTACAACTGCTCGGTGACGCCTTTGCCGCGGTCGATGCCGAGGTTCACGCCGACTTCGCGGTCGATGTGCAGGCCGTAAGCGCCGATCAACCAACGCAGCTGCTGATCAGCCGGCGAGGCGAAGCGGACTTCCGCGCTGATGTCCTTCTGGTTACGCACTTGGTACTGGGTGCCGTCGCACGCCGTCGGCGTGTAGGCGCCCAGGAACGAGCCTTCCGGGGTCGTTGCCAGGAACTGCGGCGAGGGCAGGACGTAGCGGGCGTTCGACAGTTGGGTCACAGACTGACGGCAGGTTGGGTCTTGGTTGAAGAACCCGAAGGCGGCCGAGGTGCCGTCTGAATAAAAGTCGTTCTTGATGTTGCTGTACAGAACCCAGGCCGTCAGCGTGCCCGAGTTGTATTGCTGATCAATCTTGCCCGACAGTTCCAAGTTGTCCTGATCGTTCTCGGGGTCGATGTTGAAGATATAGCTGAGCTTGTGCTTGTTCACATCTTCATAGAGATCCGGGTTGCCCAGAGCGGTCGCAAAGGCCGGCAGCGCGAACACGGCGTTGAAGTTGATGGCCGCGCCATCCACCTGGCCCCAGCGGGCTTTCAGGTCAACGCTGGTGTCGTCGTTCGGTTCGAACACCAAACGCCCGTTGATGTTGTAGCCTTCATAATCGTCGACGTTCTTCTGGTTCATGAACGTGTTCTTGAAGAACCCGTCGGTGCGGCGCCAGTCGGCCTGCAGTTTGTAGAAGGTTTTCTCGTTGATGGGGCCCGTCGTCGAGACCATGGTGGCGAAGGTCTTGTTGTCGGCAGCCGTCGCTTTCAGGGTTGTTTCCTGTTTGTCGGTCGGCTTCTTGGTGTTGATGATGATCGCGCCGGCGGCGGCGTTACGGCCGTAGAGCGCGCCTTGCGGACCTTTCAGGATTTCGATCTGTTGCAGATCTGGGTATTCGCGGTTAATCGCCGCGGTGTTGGTCATCAGGATGCCGTCGATGATCAGACCGAAGCTGTTTTCTGCGTCGCGCGCGCCGTTGATGCCGCGGATGTTGACCTGGTTGCTGCCCACTTCGTCGTTGCCGCTGACGATGGTCAGGCCCGGTGTCAACGCAATGAAGTCATCCACGCGGTTCACGCCGGCGTTGGCCAGCGTTTCGGCGGTGAAGGCCGAGATGGTCGCCGGCACGTCACGCAGCGATTCAGAACGTTGACGCGCGGTGACGATGATCTCTTCGATCTGCGCCATGGCAGGCATTGCCGTCAGCAGGATGGCCGAGCTGGCCGAAAGCAGCATTGTGGTTTTGAAAATTTTCACGAGGTCGCTCCTTGCACGAAGTCGTTTTGATCGCGTGGAGCGGGGTTGACGATAGTGCGAACTGATGAGTGCGTGCATGCAGGAACCCTGCATGTCTCTCCCTCCCAGCGCGGCCTTTACGGTTTGATGAAACGCAAAGACCGACAGCTTGGAATCACGCGCTAACCAGTTGAATTCCCCTCACGATGAACCTCCGCGAAGGTAGTCAAAAATCCCTATGGCGCAACGCACAAGCAGGGAATCCTGCGGTCAGCACCTGAAATCTTTACGGGTGTTGCGGGCGCGTCACACGCGGTCGGCCTGCGAACCCATACGCAAGACTGGGGCATCAGTCCCAGCGTACACGTCATGCTCGGCAAACATCATCTTATCGGGATTTCGCTAACCGAATAGCGACAACTGATCGCCCGACTGTGGCGGCGGTTTGAACAAGGAATAATCGGTCGTATGCCCTGTTTTGTTCAAACCGAGCCGTTCGCAAGCCAGTTTGAAACGACGTTTCATCAAGTCGGCCAACGGTCCGGTGCCGCTCTGGCGGGTATTCCAGTCGGGGTCGTAGTCGCGCCCGTCACGCATGGAACGTATCAAGGTCATGATGTGTTTGGCGCGATCAGGCACGGCTTCAGCCACCCACTCTTGAAATAAATCACGCACTTCCAGCGGCAGGCGCAGCATCACATAGCCAGCGCTTGTCGCTCCGGCATCGCGTGCCGCTTCCAACACGCCTTCCATTTCATGGTCATTCAAGGCCGGGATGATGGGGGCGAACATCACGGCCGTGGGAATGCCGGCGGCGCTGAGTTTCTGGATGGCTTCGAGGCGCCGTGTGGGTGTTGAGGCGCGCGGCTCCATCTTGCGGGCCAGGCTTGCATCCAATGTCGTCACCGATACCGCGCAGCGCGCGATATTCTTCGCGGCCATCGGCGCCAGAATGTCGATATCGCGCGTGATCAACGCCGACTTGGTGACAATGCCGACCGGATGGTTGAAGCGTTGCAGCACTTCTAAGACCGAGCGTGTGATCTGATATTTGCGCTCGACAGGCTGGTAGGGATCGGTGTTGGTGCCCATGGCCATGGTGCGGCACTTGTAGCTGGGCGAGCGCAATGCTTTGTCCAGCAGCACGGCCGCATTGGGCTTCATGAAAATCTTGCTCTCGAAATCCAGGCCGGGCGACATCCCCAGCCACGCGTGCGTGGGGCGTGCGAAGCAATAGACGCAGCCGTGCTCGCAGCCGCGGTAAGGGTTGATCGAGCGGTCGAAAGAAATATCAGGTGAGGTGTTGCGCGCGATGATGGTACGGCTGGTGTCGCGGAGCACTTGAGTTCGAAGAGGCGGTGGTGGCAGATCGACGTTGTCCCAGCCGTCGTCAAAGTTCTCGCGGTGCTCTTTGTCATACCGCCCTGAGGGATTGCCCACAGCACCCCGCCCGCGGCGCGCATCGGGGTGAGCGCCGTGCGTGTCGTTCAGTTCGCCGCCCAGATACCGGTTGGCAGAATGCAGGGGCGGAAACTTCTTCGAAGCCGAGTTTGCTGGGGTGGAAGGCATCCCCAAACCCTACGCCAGCCAAAAGAACAAAACAAGAACATTTGAGGCGGCATCAGCAGGGCCAAAAAGACAAAGCCCCGACAGTGCTGGGGGCACCATCGGGGCTGGGGTCGGTCAGTCGGCAGAGGGGTAGGCTGGGGGCCTGAACTGCCGATGACCAAGAAACGCTTTAGCTTTCTACGGGCGGTCGCCTGCTTGGATTAGTCGCGTTCCTTCTTAGTCACGAGAAGGACGGCCCGAGTGTTTGTCGACCTCGCGGGTGACAACGAGGGCGTTGTCCACGGTCACGATGTCGACGGTGTAGGTGTCTTTATCTTTTTCCTTCACCGCACCGACCTTCAGGCGGGGATTGCCCTGCATGATCAGGCGCGCTTCCGCGAGCTTCTTCACTTGGTCGCCGGTGAGGTTGAGATCGCGATCAGCATCCCGGCCCATCAGGCCGAAGCCATCACCGCGTCCACCGGGGCCACGGCGTTGCGCGCGCTCGCCGCCTTTGCCGTCGGCTTTGGCTTTCTCGATGCGCTCTTCAAGCTTGTCGCAACGCTGGCCCGCGGTCGGCGGCAGACCGGTCTTGGTCGACAATTCGCGTGTCGCGACAAGCGAATTTTCCTTTGCGGTGACGATCTCAACGCTCACCACATCGCCCTTGGCCGTGGCTTTGCCGACTTTCAGGTTCGGGTTGCCGCGCTCGGCCAGGCGGCCTGCGACAATCTCACGCACCTGTTCGGTGGTCAGTTTTTTATCCATGCTGGTGAGCTTCGCTTGGAAGTCTTCGCAGCGGTCTTTCATGCGTTCTGCCATGCGTTCAAAACGCTGGCCGCGGTCGCCGCCCGGCATTTGCCCGGCTGGACCTTGAGCATACGCCGCACCTGCGGCGACAGTGCCAAAGCCCAGCATCAGGGCAATAGTCGAAAGTTTAATCGTGGGTTTCATCTTCGTTTGCTCCGTGAGGTTAAGAATGATCGCGGTGGCAAAACTTAAACGGGTGACGAACGTGCTTTCCTGCTGTCGACTTTAGTCGCGCGGCAGGATCGAGCTGATGCCCATCCAAGCAGTGCTGATACCGATCAAGCTGACGATGGTGTTCATGATAAAAGTGATCATAGTGTTTGCTCCTTCATTTACCGAGGCTGGGGATGCCCCGGCTTCTGAAGACCATTTATGATCCCCAGGTGTAACGGCGGTGTGTCGTGAAAACGGAAATCGTGTAACCGGCTGTATCGGTTTGTCGGGCTGTTACAGGCTGTTACCGGAAACCGTGGAAACGTTTGATTTGGCAAGATAAAATGCTTGTCATGTAGACCGGTGCGGCAAACGACGCGCGCCAGAGCCGGGTGTTACAAAGCAATTTGTGTTTTCACGCTGTTTGTTCTGATCGCAGGCCATGAGCACCGCAACCGAATCTGCCAAACCTCACATTCTTATCGTTGATGACGATACGGAAATTCGTGATCTGCTGAGTCGCTTCTTAAGCAAGCACGACTTTCGTGTGACTACGGCCAAGGACGGCCGTGACATGCAGCAGGCGCTGAAGGATTGGAAAATCGATCTGATCGTCTTGGATCTGATGATGCCGGGAGATGATGGATTAACGCTGTGCCGCCAGGTTCGTGCCGACTCCGACATTCCCATCATTATGCTGACGGCGATGGGCGAGGATGTGGACCGTATTATCGGATTGGAGGTGGGCGCCGATGATTACATCGCCAAGCCGTTCAATCCGCGCGAGCTTTCGGCGCGCATTAAAGCCGTCTTGCGCCGCACGACTGCGCCGCCGCTTACGCCGGCGGTCGAAGTGGACAGCGAAAGCGAAGAAAAAATTCTGTTCGAGGAATTTGAGCTTCAACCGGCCACGCGCACGCTGAAAAAGAACGGCGAAGATATTGTGCTGACGGCCGGTGAATACGAATTGCTGATTGCGTTTGTCGAGCATCCGCGTCGTGTCCTGAACCGCGACCAGCTTCTGGATATGGCGCGCGGACGCGCTGCGATTCCGTTCGACCGTGCGATTGATGTGCAGGTGGGTCGTTTGCGCAAAAAGATCGAACCCGACGCCAAGGTACCGACCTTGATTAAAACTGTGCGTGGCGGCGGCTACATGTTCACGCCTGATGTACGCAGGGCTTAATGTGTGTGGGCTTAAGGAATAGGCGCTGTGGCTGAGAATGTGCTGAACACGTCTGAGCGTTTGAAAGCCGCCAAAGACCGGGTGGCCGATGCGAAGGTGCGTGCCGACGACATTTATGAGGATGGCCCGCCGCGGCTGATGCAACGTCTGAAGATCGACAACCTTGCCACGTTCATTATCGTTTTTGTGATGACGATCGTGATCATTTTGAACGGTATGTCGCTGATGTTCTACGCGGTCTATCGTGGTGATGCGGCCATTGCGGCGGCGGCCGGGCAAGCGGCTGACCAGTTGATTGCGATTCGTCGTCTCGTTGAGCGTGCACCCGCGCAGGATCGCGGCGTGATTATCCGCCGCCTGAATTCACCGGCCATGGTGATGGCGGTGACGCGCCGACCTATCGTGACGCATTCTGATGACCAGTTTTCCTCCAAGATCGTGCAGCGCCGGCTCGAACGTGAATATCCGCCGGGCACCGAGATTTACATCGACAGTCGCATTGAACGCGAAGACAACGCGGCAGGTGACGGTTTCCCGTCCGATGAAGAAGTCGAGCGCCAGCGCCGCCGCGATGAAGAAACGGCAGAGGCCGATGAGCGCGATGCGCGACTGCCGGCGGATCACCGCATGGAAGGGCCGGGCGCGCCGCCTGTACCTCCGGCGTTGACCCAAGGCCGCTCCAACCCGAACCTCACGCCCGCGCAACGCAGTGCCGCCCGCCAGGAGCGCCGCGATCAGACGATGGAAAGCATCATGCGCAGTCCGCCTTTGATCAGCATGGGGCCCGAGGCGATTATTCGCGTTTCCATTCGTGTCGGTGACGAGGCGTGGTTTAACAGCCGCATTGTTCTGGCGGTAAACGAAAGCCCCGGCCGTAATCAGCCGATTATTTTCCTATCTATTTTGTCGCTGGTGATCGCCATTGTTTCGCTGTGGGGCCTGCGCCGGGCCACCAAACCCTTGGCGCTGTTTGCCTCAGCCGCCGAACGCTTGGGTATCGACTTCAATGCAGACCCCCTGGACGTGCGTGGTCCTGGCGAAGTGCGCCGCGCCGCGCGCGCCTTCAACACCATGCAGACGCGGCTGAAGCGCTTCATTCAAGACCGCACGCAAATGCTGGCGGCCATCAGTCACGACCTGCGTACGCCGATCACACGCATGAAGCTGCGCGCCGAGTTTGTGGACGACGACGAGCAGCGCGACAAAATGCTGCGCGATTTGGATGAGATGGAGAAGATGATCTCGGCCACGCTGGCCTTCGCGCGCGACGATGCCGCCAACGAACCCACGGCCACGGTAAACGTCGCCCTGCTGCTGTCGGATCTGGCCGATGATGCAACTGTTGCCGGCCACGAGGTCAGTTACAGCGGGCCAGAGGATCTCGACATGATTGCGCGGCCGTTAGCGTTGAAGCGCGCCCTGGCCAACCTGGTCGACAACGCGGTGAAGTACGGCAAAACGGCGCGTATTGGTTTGGCGTCAATTCGCGATGGTATTGAAATCACCATTGATGATGACGGTCCCGGCATTCCCGAAACCGACATGGAAAAAGTGTTTGCGCCGTTCTTCAGGCTTGAAGCCTCGCGCAGTCGCGAAACCGGTGGCACCGGCCTGGGCCTGACCATCACGCGAAATGCCATTCGCTCGATGGGCGGTGACATTGAACTGTCGAATCGCGCCGAAGACGGAAAAATCGCAGGCCTGCGCGCCCGCGTGATTTTGCCAACCACGCAAGCGTAGGCGGCTGAATAATCACACTATCTTCTCCCTCTCCCTTGGGAGAGGGGCGGGGTGAGGGTCGGTTGTTTGCGATATTTGCGTTTGCAGAATTTAAGAAACGAACTCGCCCTCACCCGACACTTCGTGTCGACCTCTCCCAAGGGAGAGGTTCATGCTAAGGGAGAGAGGTCGCTAGGCGCCCTTGCCGCCGTGCTTCACAGACCAACCCACGGGGTCGGCCAGGAACTCTTTCACACCCTGAATGGCGGCAGCGCTGAAGGCTTTTTGCTCTTCGGCCACCGCCAGCACATCGCGCCACGTGCACAGGTAATGCAGGCTTAAGCCATCGGCTTTCAGCGTTTCTTCGGCCCCCGGAAACGCGCCGTAGAAGAACACCACGAACACGTGGTCGCACTTGGCCCCTGCATCCCGCAAAGCTTTGGTGAACAGCAGCTTCGAGCCGCCATCCGAGGCCAAATCTTCCACCAGCACGATGTTGTCGCCGTCTTTGAAGTCACCTTCAATCTGCGCATTGCGCCCGAAACCTTTTGGCTTCTTGCGCACGTACTGCATGGGCAGCATCAGCGCATCGGAAATCCAGGCGGCGTATGGAATACCCGCCGTCTCGCCACCCGCGATGCCTTGAATGTTTTCGTGGCCCATGCCTTCTTCGATTTCCAGGCGCGCCAGTTCGGTGATTTTGCGGCGCGCGCGCGGGAAGCCGATGATCTTGCGGCAGTCGATGTAGACCGGGCTGGCCCAGCCGGCGGTGAGCTTATAAGGCTCCTCGGGGCGGAAATTGACGGCTTTGATTTCCAGCAAAATCTTGGCGACCGTGCGGCCGGCAGCCTCTTGGCGGGCGTTGCGGGGGCGGGTGACAGCGGCAGCGGACATCTCAAAACCTCGGCGGCAAACAGTCTAAAACGATGCCTAGGTTTACCCGCTTGGTGCGGCTCCTCGCAAACGTTTTTGGGGCTTGGTTGTGTGGCCGAGCGCCCGCTGCCTGATAGCGGACGTTGCCGCCGCTTTTCATCTGCTGGAGGGGTGGGTAGGCTTGCCACATGACCAACGATTTTCGCCCGAAACCGCCTATCATCGACCGGCGTGACTTGATTGCTGGGGCCGGCGCGGCCACCGCGTTGAGCCTGGCATCTGCGGCCAGCGCCGCACCGCAGGTGGTGGATGATGCGCAACCGGCCGCGAATGCGCCAGCGGTGCCGGTGCGGTTCACGCACAACGTGGCGAGTGGTGATCCCACCCATACGGCGGTGGTGATCTGGACGCGGGCCGAGCCTGCCGCGCCAC
>JAEUKL010000051.1 GCA_016793005.1 Rhodospirillaceae bacterium
GGTCGCTGCGTGAAGTCGGCGTCGGCGATATGAGCATCGGCAAGCACATCAAAAAAATGGCCAAGGCGTTTTATGGCCGGGCCGAAGAATACGAAGAGGGCCTGGACAAGGATGAGGTGGTTTTTACCGCAGCCTTGAAAAACAACCTGTACCGCACGGCAACACCCAGCCCCGCCCAGATGAACCTGCTTATGCATTACATCCGCGAAGCTGATGAAATGCTGAGAACCATTTCGTCCGAGGATGTGTGTGCGGGGCGTTTGCGCTGGCCGCAAGTCCGCGTTGCTGCGTAAGCGGGAAGGGGCCTTGAATGACAACGCCTGCGGCTGAATACACATTTCCTGTCGATATCGTGCAATTGCCCGCCAAGGGGCGTGTGTACGATCTGACGGCGGATGAGGCCGAGCGCGCCGCTGTTGCGGCACGGCTTGGCCTTGTCGGCTTGCCACGTCTTCAAGCCAAAATCACCCTGACGCCCGCGCCAAACGGCATCATCACCATTGCCGGTACGCTGGATGCCGATGTGGTGCAGCAGTGTGTGGTCAGCTTGGCCCCGGTTGCGGCCACGATTGCCGAGGAATTCACACTGGGGTTTACGCGTGCGGCCCTTGACGACGATGCCGCGGCCGAACTTGAGATTTCACCCGACGATGATCCGCCCGATGTGCTGGCAGGCGATGAAATTGACCTAGCGGAATTGGTGGTCGAGCAGCTGGCGTTGGTCCTGGACCCGTACCCGCGTGCCCCCGGGGCGGTGTTTCAGAACCCCATAAAAGGGGAGCCCGAGGCGGGAAAAGCGACCATTTCACCCTTCGCGGTGCTGGCAAAACTCAAAACCCAGAACAAAAACAATTAGTTAGGCTGCTTGCGCCGCCGAACCCTTTCCGCTATGAACTGCGGCTTCCTATGCGGCCGGCGGCTCTAGCGCTCGATTTGGGCGGCTTTTGCTTTGGCCATACGTTCATCGACCTTATGAAAGACCACGACCATGGCGGTTCCTAAACGAAAGACAACAAAATCGCGCCGCAATATGCGCCGTTCCCACCATGCTCTGGATGCGGCTTCTTACCAAGAATGCCCCAACTGTGGTGAGCGCAAGCGCCCGCACCACGTCTGCGGCAGCTGCGGTCATTACGACAGCCGCGAAGTAGTGGCGTCTAAATCTACAGCCGCTTAATCTCCTGTCCGGGGATACCCGGTTTTGAACCCGGCCGACGCGATGCTGGGGTTAAAACCGCGGTATATGATTGTTCGGGCGGGTACGACCTGATGGGGACGGGGTGAGCGCGCCACAAATCATATCTATCGACGCCATGGGCGGCGACCATGCTCCTGAGATTGTCATCAAGGGCGTGGCGATGGCGCGCGTGCGCTATCCCAAAGCGAAGTTCCTGCTGTACGGCGATGAAGCGCGTATTACGCCGCTGGTGAAGGCCGAGCAGAACCTAGCCGACTGCGTGACCATCAAGCATACCCCCGACGTCATTACGGGCGACGCCAAGCCATCGCAAGCCCTACGTCAAGGCCGCAATTCCAGTATGTGGAAAGCGATCGAAGCCGTGAAGTTGGGTGAGGCTTCAGGCGTGGTGTCGGCCGGCAATACCGGCGCCTTGATGGCGATGTCGAAAATCATGATGCGCATGCTGCCGGGTGTCGACCGCCCGGCCATCTGCAGTTTGTTCCCGACCCGCATCGGCGAAACCGTGATGCTGGATCTCGGCGCTAACGCGATCTGTGATGCGCGCAACCTGGTGGAGTTCGCGATCATGGGCGAGTGCTTCGCCCGCGCGATCTTAGGTCTGCAGCGCCCCAGCATTGGTTTGCTAAATATCGGCTCGGAAGATTTGAAGGGCACCGACACCCTGCGCCAGGCTGCGCAGATGCTGCGTGAGTCGCCCTTGGAACTGGAATTCCATGGTTTCATCGAAGGCGATGATATTGCCATGGGGACTGTCGATGTTGTGGTGACCGACGGCTTCACCGGCAACGTGGCGTTGAAAACCGCCGAAGGCACCGCCAAAC
The DNA here is from genome assembly GCA_016793005.1 of Rhodospirillaceae bacterium. Taxonomy (GTDB): domain Bacteria; phylum Pseudomonadota; class Alphaproteobacteria; order Rhodospirillales; family Rhodospirillaceae. The sequence goes on from JAEUKL010000051.1 coordinate 2,023, forward strand.
TGTTTGCCGAGTTCCTGAAAAACGCCATCAAAAGTTCATGGATGGCGAAATTCGGGATGATTTTCGCAAAACCTGTCTTGTCACGAATGTTGGCGCGCACCGATCCGCGGCGCTATAACGGCGCATTGTTCGTTGGGTTGAATGGTGTCGTCGTGAAAAGTCACGGTGGAATGGATGCGGTCGGGTTTGCCAACGCGATTGGTGTTGCAGTGGACATGATCGCGCGCGACCTCAATACCAAAATTGGTGAAGAACTGGAGCGTATTCAATCCAGTGGCGCAGCGTTGGCGCAGGCCGCTTCGGAATGATCAGACGCTCCGTGATTGCCGGCGTCGGGGCCTACCTGCCCGAGCGCGTTGTGCCCAATGCCGAATTGGCCGCTAAGGTTGATACATCCGACGATTGGATTGTCGAGCGTACGGGGATCAAGCAGCGCTATATGGCTGCCGAAGGCGAGTTCACCTCGCACTTGGCTATCAAAGCCGCCACGCACGCGCTGTCGCGCGCGAATATGGACGGCAAAGACCTCGATCTAATTGTTGTCGCCACAACGACACCCGACAACACATTCCCGGCGACGGCCGCCAAAGTGCAGGCTGCACTGGGACGCTCGGGGATCATCGCATTCGATGTTCAGGCGGTGTGTTCGGGCTTTGTGTATGCCTTAAGTGTGGCCGACAATTTCATCAAAGCAGGCCAAGTTGAAAGTGCGCTGGTGATCGGCGCTGAAACCTTCACGCGCCTCTTGGATTGGAACGACCGTACCACCTGTGTGTTGTTTGGTGACGGTGCCGGTGCTGTGGTGCTGCAAGCGGGCCAAGGCGAGGGGACTGCCAAGGATCGTGGCATTTTGTCGACGCACCTGCATTCTGATGGCCGCTACTACGATATGCTGATGGTCGACGGCGGCCCGTCATCTACACAGACCACCGGCCACGTGCACATGAAGGGCCGCGAAGTGTTCCGTCATGCCGTTGTGAATTTGGCCGACACGGTTCGCGAAGCCATCGAGCACAATCAGGTGACGATTGATGATGTGGACTGGCTGGTGCCGCACCAAGCCAATCGCCGCATCCTCGACAGTACGGCTGATAAGCTCAATCTTGATCCGGCGAAGGTCATCATCACGGTTGATCAGCACGCCAATACGTCGGCAGCTTCAATTCCGCTGGCGTTGAACCAAGGTGTGACCGACGGGCGCATCAAACCGGGCCAACTGGTGCTGATGGAAGCCATGGGCGGCGGGTTTACCTGGGGTTCTGCCCTGGTCCGCATGTAGCCTGGGGCTAAGTGTTGCAGACACGCACCGCCTAAAACGTCGC
>JAEUKL010000067.1 GCA_016793005.1 Rhodospirillaceae bacterium
CGATGCCTTGCTGCATTTGGGCAGCATCAAGTTCGGAGAAGGGAAATTCGCCGATGCCGAACCGCTGTTTCGCCAACTTGTCGCAGCCTATCCGAACCACACCAAGGCGCTCAATCACTTGGTCAATGCGCTTTTGTATCTTGATAAAATTGATGAAGCGGAAGCTTTAAGCAAAAAAGCCTATGGCCTTGAACCAGGCGACTTCGAGACGATCCTGACCTATGGATTGGTTTTGCAGGAGCGAGGCAAGTCATCCGAGGCGGAAGCGCTGTTCCGTCAAGCTGTAGCGCTCAATCCCAACTCGGCGGAAGCCTGGAACAATGTCGGCATGTCATTACAGTTCCAAGGGCGCGCTGAAGACGCGATCACCTGCTACGAGAAAGCCAATGTTTTAAAGCCGGCTTTCGCGGGGGCTTATACAAACAAAGCGCAATCGTTGATGGCTCTCGGTCGACTGAGCGAAGGATGGGACATCTATCGTCATCGCTTTGAAAACAAGACCAATGGTGCGAACCGGCGCGGCTACCTCTTGCCGCTGTGGTCGGGTAAGGCGGCCGACGGGCTGAAATTGCTGGTTTGGACCGACCAGGGCCTCGGCGATGAATTACTGTATGCCTCGATGCTGCCTGATCTGCAAAAGCGCGGGATCGACGTGGTGCTGGAATGTTCAGAGCGTTTGGTGCCGCTGTTCAAGCGCTCATTTCCGGGTCTGCCGGTGGTGCCGCGGCGCACACCGCCCGATGCCGCGATCCAGTCCTTCAAACCCAATACCCATATATCTTTGGCAGAACTCGGTGCGCTGTTCAGGCCGCGTATGAGTTCATTCCCGCCTCGGCGCGGCTATCTTCGTCCCGACCCAGATCGTACGGCGGCCATCCGGTCCCGTTATCGCGCGGTCGCAGGTTCTAAGCCATTGATCGGCGTGTCGTGGAAAAGCGAAAACCCCAAAACCGGCAAGTTCAAATCCGTCGCCGCGGACCAGTGGCGTGAACTCCTGGCCGGGACCGACGCCTATTTTGTATCGCTGCAGTATGGCGACGATGCGGCCGATCTGGCCGTGATCAGCGACGGCGGCCGGGTGCAGGTCTTTAAGGACCCGGACATTGATCCCGTCGCGGATGTCGATCATTTCGCGGCCCAGGTCGCTGCACTGGACTTCGTGATCACGGTCAGTAATACAACAGCCCACGTTGCCGGCGGCCTGAATGTGCCGGTCTGGCTATTGGCGCCGCAAGGGCAGGGTATGCTGTGGTATTGGTTTTTTGATGGCGCGTATTCGCCGTGGTATGCGTCGATGCGGATCTTCCGCCAAGCCCGTCCTGGGGTGTGGTCGCATGCGCTTGAAGAGATCGCAGCCAATCTGAAATCACTGAACGTGGCGGCGTCATGACGGGCGCGCCCTCCGTTCCTCAATTGGAAGCTGAAGCCCGCAGGCTGTTTGGCCTGGGGCAGTTGGCGCCTGCGGCTCAGATTGCGGCGCACATTCTAAAGGCGCAGCCCAAGAACGGCTTTGGCCTGAATCTGCTGGGTGCAATCGCGATGCGTCAGGGGCAGAAAGACCAAGCCCTGGCCCATTTCGCCCGTGTCGTGGAGCTTTACCCAAAGACTGCGGAAACGCGCCAGAATTACGCCAATGCGCTCGCGCATTTTCAGCAGCCTGATCTTGCCATCGCACAGTATGTCGAGCTTGTGCGCACGGCACCGAAGGTTGTGCAGTATCAGTATGCTTTGGGCGCGCTCTATCTGCAGACGGGCGATTTATCCAAGGCGCGTCAGTATCTGGAGCAGGCCTGGCGGCTCGATCCAAAAAATGAAACAACGGCATTGGCCCTTAGCGATGTCTATCGCCGTCAAAATGCATTCACGGATGATGAGCGGCTGACAGCGCAGACCACGGCCTTGTGGCCCGCCAGGCCTGTGCATTGGTTGCGTCGCGCCGAAGCCTTGTTTGGGCTCGGTCGGTTTGCCGAAGGTTGGGCGGCGTATCGCTGGCGTTTGAAAGACTCAAACCGGCCGGTTGTCAGTCGCGCCGTTGCGGGCCTGCCGCTGTGGTCGGGCGAGGATATTTCGGGCAAATCGGTTTTGCTCTTCAGCGAGCAAGGCCCCGGCGATGAACTGCTGTACGGTAGTTTCATCCCCGACATCGTGCCCTTGGTGGGACAGCTGAGCGTTCTATGTTCGGCCCGGATCGCCCCCCTGTTTCAGCGCTCGTTTCCGACGATCAAGGTTTATGGCGATACAGTGCCCGCAGAAACTTTGGCGGGGATCGATGTGCAGGCGCCGATCCTGGATTTCGCGGAAAAAATCCGGCCAACGGCGGAGTCATTTTCCAACAAAGCCGCCTACGCCAAAGCCGATGCGGCCAAAGCGGCGGACCTGCGCGCGAAATATCGCGACGGCAGCGATGATCTTTTGATTGGGATCGCCTGGCGCAGCCTAGGTGTCGAAGGTGCGGCTGAAAAAACGATCTCGCTAGGCGTCTGGGGGCCGATCTTTGGCTTGCCTGGCGTGCGGTTTGTAAATCTGCAGTACGGAGACTGCAAAGACGACCTCGGCAAGATTGAACAGGAGTATAAAGCTCACGTTATTGCTGACGAGGCGATTGATCCGCTGGTTGACCTTGATGCCTATGCGGCGCAGGTGGCGGCCATGGACTTGGTTATCAGTTCCAGCAATACCGCCGCGCACGTTGCCGGCGCACTGGGTGTTGCGTGTGATTGTATGCTGCCGTTCGGGCCATTACAGGGTCGGCGCTGGTATTGGCAACCGCAGGAAGGCCAAAGTTTATGGTACGCTGCCGTGCGCCTGTTCACAAAAGCTGACGGCGCGGCGTGGGGCGACGTGATCCGTGCCGTTACACTGGATACCGCCGAGAAATTGCTCGCCGCCCAGGGTACGGAAGATTCCAAACAACGTGATGAGATCGCGAGCTATTTGTGGCGCTTGATGAAGGCGTACCAAAGCGCCGAGCAGGATGATGCGGCTGAGGCGGTCCTGATGGTGCTTGCGAAGATCGCGGGGCACGAATTTTTAGCCTGCATTGAACTCGCGCAACTTATAAAGAAACATGAGCGATACGACGACGCGCGAGCGTATCTCGATCAAGCTTTACTGCACAAACCGAACAATCCGCATGCATTGAACTTCAAAGGCATGCTTGCCACCGCGCAGCGCAATTATGCAGAGGCAGAGCGAAACTACCGCTTGGCCATGGCGGCCGACCCGACCATTGGCCAAATCTATAGCAACCTCGGCTCGGCCGTTCACAATCAAGGACGCGGCCTTGAAGCGCATGATTACTATAAGCGTGCGCACGAACTGTTGCCTGACAGCACCGAGGTCCTTCAGAACCTTGCGGTCAATTTGATGGAAATCGACCGCCCGGATGAGGCGGTGAGTTATTTTGATCGTCTGCTGGCTGTGGCCCCGGATCATGCTGATGGCCATGCGGGCCGGGCGTTCGCACTGCTGACGGCCGGCCGCTTCGCCGAAGGCTGGCCGGAAATGTGGTGGCGCGAAAAGTCGATCATCAACAAGCAGCGCCCGCCCGATGATCTGCCGCCACGCTGGTCGGGTCAGTCGTTTGCGGGCGCCTCCGTACTGGTGTGGACGGAATACGGATTGGGCGACGAACTCCTGGCCCTGACCATGCTGCCGGATTTGGTGGCGGTGGCTGGAAAAATTACGCTGATTTGCACGGCGCGGCTGGTGAAACTATTGGCGCGCTCATTTCCGAGCGTACGGGTGATCGAGCGCGCTGAGCAGGACGCGCTGGATTTGTCGGCCTTTGACTTTCAGATGTCGCTCTCTGAGTTGGGCGCTGCTTTCCGTCCGACACTGGATCATTTTCCGTCGCAAAACATTTTTCTGCGCGCCAATCCAAAGCGCCAGGAGGCTTTACGCCGCAAATATACAGCGCGCCGCAAGCCGGTGGTCGGCGTGTCGTGGGTAAGCGGCAATCCAAAGGTCGGCGATTTGAAAAGCCTGCCGCTCAGCGAACTGGCGGCGGGCATCATATCCGCGCAGTCCCCTGATGCGGGGGCCAAAGATGCGGCGGCCAAAGATGCTTCGGCCAATGACGCAACAATCGTGAGTTTGCAGTACGGCTATCACGAGCCGGAAATCACGCAGGTCAACAAGGCGCTGGGCATCAACATCGTTCTCGATAACGAGATTGATGCGATCCGCGAGATGGATGGAT
>JAEUKL010000196.1 GCA_016793005.1 Rhodospirillaceae bacterium
GGCACTTTGCGTTGTAAGCACGGATGTCGCCAAAAGCACGCCAACAAAGCCGTGCGACAGTGTCGTTGATTGCATTTTAAGAACCCGCCATACCGTCGTGACCCCGTGGGGGGCTGTCATACGTGAACAGGCTGTAGCGCAAAAGTAAAAATTCTCGTTCGAATTTTGACCGCCGGCATTTTAACGATATGACCAAGAGATAAATTTTGCGATGCTTGGCCTGCCCGTACAAAAAAGGTTCGCCGTGACGAGACATTTCGCAATCATCGGTTGTTTGGCCGCATTAGGCATAGCCGCGCTTCAAGCCACCACCGTTCACGCCCAGGCAAATCCCAAGACATTGCGCGTCGGCGTTCAGTTGTTGCCACAAACGCAAGGGGCGCCGTTCAGTGCGCTGAATTTGCCGGTCAGCATGCCGCATCAGGCGATCTTCGATACGCTGACGACAATTGCATCCGATGGCAGCGTACAGCCGGGGCTGGCCGTGAAATGGGTGGCTGAAACACCGACGCGCTGGGTGATTACATTACGTGAAGGCGTAAAATTCTCGAACGGCGAAGCGTTGACGGCTGATTCCATCGTGACGGGAATTGAATATCTTCTGACACCAAAGGGCCGTAGCGAATCTGTCGGCAGCCAGATCAACACCTATGGCGTGATCGCCGCCAAAGCGCGCGATGCGCTGACCGTGGAAATCGACATTAACCGCCCCGATGCAATTTTGCCGCTACATCTGATGTTCTTCCGGGCTGTTGCCCCAGAGGCCTGGCGCAAGTTGGGCGCAGAAGGTTATGCGGCCGCCCCCATCGGCACGGGACCTTTCAAAGTGGCGCGCTGGGCCGCAGGTAAAATCGAGATGGACGCGAACCCCACATCGTGGCGCGCGCCCAAACTTGATAAGCTTGAAATCCTGCAAATCGCTGAGCCCACTGCGCGCGTGCAGGCCTTAACCTCAGGCGCAATCGATGTTGCGTTTGGAATTTCACCCGACGAGCGCGAAGGCATTGAAGCGGTTGGCGGCAAACTGATCACGTATCGTACGCCGGAAACAAGTTTCCTGGCGTTTGTGACGGTGAAAGAAAGCCCCGTCAAAGATGTGCGCGTGCGCCAGGCTTTGAACTACGCCGTCAACAAACAGCGCATTATCGATACCATCATGCATGGCGCCACCACACCGTCATCGCAGATCACGCATCCTTTGGGGTTCGGCTACAACCCCGACCTGAAGCCTTATGCATACGATCCGGCCAAGGCCAAAGCGCTGTTGGCCGAAGCGGGATATCCCAACGGCTTTGCATTGCCGGCACTGATGGTGGGCAATGCCAACAGCGACGATACGGTGTATCAGCAGATTGCAACCGACCTGGCCGCCGTGGGTGTGAAGATGGAACTGCGCCGCATCACGTTCGCCAAAAACCAGGAATACGTTTACCAGGGCGGCTGGCCGTCACTGGCGTTCAGCATGCGTGCGAATGGGTATGATCCGCTGAATGCTTATCGCATCAGATCTTGCGGCTGGGTGCATCCTTACCACTGCGACCCCACGATCATGCCGCTGATTGAAGCGGCGCGCGATGCCACGACACCGGAAGAGCGCCGGGCGCGTACGCAGAAAGTCATGGCCCACGAGCGTGACAATCCGCCCGGCATTATTTTATGGCAGACACCCTACTTTGATGGCGTTGCAAAGCGCGTGACGGGATATAGCGCCACCGAAGAACATATCCCGTTCCACAGCATTGATGTTCAGAACTAGTCTGAATTACACGCGAAATAGGACGGCTATGGTCTTGGCTGCGCCGGTGGCGGCAACGCCGGAACACCTGCGCCGATATCAATCCACCAGCGCTGCCCGGCCGAAGCAAGGGCGCTGCCATGTTCTTCACGGCCAAGACTATCCAGAATCGTGCTGAACACGACAATCCGCGGCGGCGCATCGTGGTTGACGGCAAGCGGCAGCAAAATACCTTCAAAAGCAGCGTCGCGTCCGGTGGATGTTCCCAGCACGCCCCGTTGTAGCAATCCGCACGGATGACTTGTGAGGATACTGGAAACTTTTGCCAGGCGGGCGCGTTCCTCGGGGGGCAACCGCGCACCAAATTCCTGGCCCGTAGCATCGTGGCGCCAGCGATCTACTAATTCCGTGCCCATGAAGCGCACCAACAACCGGTCATTGACGATTTCATGAATGAAGACGCTGGGCATGAATTGCACTGGCGCGCGATCCAAAAAGTCGTCGCATAACGGCGCAAGGCCACCATTCTGGCGCGGCAGCCCCCGCCAATGATCAAAAAATGCTTGGGTACGTGCATGAAGGTTTGGCAACACGGATAAATGTACCCGACGCAGGGAATGACAAAAGTTTACCGCTGTCGATATTGTTGCTGGCTATCGAAAGGCTGGCTACAGAATAATAGTCACAAACACGCCTGTGTCGCGATGTTGTGTCATCTTAACCTGCCGTCGCGATCACAGGTCAATCGCCGTGTCGGTTCAACGCCACACCGCTACAAAATGTTTTATCCTGGCCCCACCACCACGACACTTTGATTGAACAGACGTATGATTGAGCAGAATCATGATTGACCGGAAATTTGTGCGCCTGACGGAAGGCTTAGTGCATGTGCGCGAATGGCTTGGCTGCGACAACACCCGGTTGCCGCTATACCTGATGCACCCTTCACCCGCGTCAGCCCGTGGCCTGGAACCCTTGATGCAGGCCTTGCGCGGCCAGGGATTGGAACAGCGCCTGATCGCGCCTGATACGCTGGGGAATGGCGACTCCGCGCCGCCTTTACCGGATGCCCCCGACATCGCCTATTACGCCGACAGTGTGCGCCGGGTGCTGGATGCCTTGGGCATTGATCGCGCAGACATTTACGGGGCGCACACCGGCTGCCGCACAGCTGCGGAATTGGCGGTGATCTGCCCCGACCGCGTGAACCGGGTGATCTTCGACGGCATCACAGATTACGAGCCCGCGCTTAAAGCCGAGATTCTGGCAAATTATGCCCCGGCAGTTGTACCGGACGACGCCGGACGGCACCTGATCTGGGCGTTCAACTTCATTCGCGATCAAGTGTTTCACTTTCCTTACTTCATGCGCGATCCTGAACACCAGAACACCCGCCCGATGCCCAGTGCTGAACAACTGCACGCCCATACGGTTGATGTCCTGAAAGGACTGACCAGTTACCACAAAGCGTACCGCGCAGCGTTTGCCTACGAGCCGCGCAAGCGCCTGCCATTAATCCAACAACAAGTTCTGGTGCTGGAAGCCGACACCGAACCTGAGCATTTGAAGCGCGCAGCAAAAGACATGGCTGCCCTGGTGCCGCATGCGCGTTTAGTCGCCACAACAGATGGCATTCTCGGCAAAGCCAAAGCGATTGCGGACTATTTGAAATAGGACAAGCACACGCTTTTCGGCTGTTGGCTTCTTCTGTATTGCGCCTCTGTATTGCACCCCTGTATTGCAATGTTGCCATCTTGCGGTGCACACGCAGCTAAGATGCGGAAAACCACGATTTTGCCCCAATCGAGCCCCAGGCTAGCCACGACGGCGACCTAAGGATTAGCATCTCTTAAGGGATTTCGGTTTACGAAGCCCCTCACAAAATATCACGCTGCGGGAACGGAAGGATCACAGCCATGACCTCATCATCTTTGACACGCATTCTGTTCGCAATGTTCGCGGCCCTGGCGGGCGGCGTTTTGGCGGCCGCAGCCGTAAAAGCGGCCGACGGTGAAAACGTCGGCGACACCCAACAATGCCTGCAACTCAACTACATCGACCAAACGCCGGTGATCGACAACAAGACGATTCTGGTGAAGATGAAAAAACAAGGCAGCTACAAACGCATTGATTTGGTCAACAACTGCTCGGGCCTGAAGCTTGAGGGCGGCTTTGCGCACTCCACTTCGACGAACCAACTGTGCACATCCGATCCGTTGAAAGTGATCGGCCCCGTCGGCAGCATTTGCATGATCGACAAAATCGTCACCATCGACGAAGCCGAAGCCAAAACCCTGATGGCCAAGAAGTAGCATCAGCTCATACCAACGTTGCACACGCCCGGTTCTCAGAACCGGGCGTTTTCATTTCCAGACACCCCTTACTAGACACCCCTTAGAAGCCGCCACTCGGTTAGCGTGCCTAAGATCCGGCTGTGCCGTCTGCCGCCAAACGCTATAAGGGGTTGGGGAAATGTTTGGGGACGCCATGACCGATCACGCTGCTGCTCAGCCTCGTTCGCTGTCGAATTTTGTCTACGCCGCCTACGGCACCGGCTGGGTGGGCGGGCAAGTGTTCCGCGATGTCCCCGCCCTGATCCTGTTGCCGTTCATGCTGACTGTGGTGGGCGTGCCGCCGGCCATTGCCGGGGCTGCGATTTTCCTGCCCAAACTATGGGTGGTGATCTGCGATCCTTTGATGGGCACGTTGTCAGACCGCACCAAAACCCGCTGGGGCCGTCGCCGCCCCTATTTGTTTGTGGGCGCGCTGTTGTGCGGCGTTACGTTCCTGCTGCTGTTCAATGTGCCGGGCTTCGAAAGCGGCACGACTAAAGGCATATACGTCGGGCTGATGTACACCATCGCCTGCACGGCCTTCAGTATCTACTCGGTGCCGTATCTGACCATGGGCTCGGAACTCGCGACCACCATGCACGAACGCACGATCGTGATGAGTTGGCGCCAGATCGGCCTTGGCTTTGGCCTGATCGCGGGCAACGCGATGCCGTTCTATCTGGTCGGTGCCGGTGGCGGCGGTGCAGCCGGCTACAGCTATATGGCGATGATCTTAGCGCTCACCTGCGGGGCGACGATGCTGGTAACGTTCTTCGGCACAGCATCGGTACCGCTGACGGAACAAACTGACGCACCAGTACCGTTGAAACAGCAAGTCGCACTGGCCGCCAAGAATAAGCCGTTCCTGATCCTCATGATCGGTTACTTCGCGCAGCTTGTGGGTGGGTCCAGCGCCTATGCCACGCTGGCGATGTATATGAACTATCACCTCCACATCACCGACATGGTGTTCTTAAGCCAGGTGCTGCTGGTGGTGTCGCTGATGGTGGTAATTACGCCGCCGCTGCTGACCGTGATGTCCAAGCGCATGGGCAAGAAAGCTGTTTATATATTCTCGATCATTATCTTTATCGCCTCGTACGCCCTGTTCCCTTTGGTCAAGGAAGGCGAGACGGGCTACATCTACTTATTCGCCGTGTGCATGGGCGCATCCAATTGCGGCTTCAGCCTGATGGCGTTCTCGATGCTGTTCGACACCATCGCCTACGACCGCAAAATCAGCGGGCTGAACCGCGAGGGCGTTTATGCAGGTTTGTGGTCGGCGATGGACAAGACAGCGTTTGCGTTTGGCGCATTGTTGGCGGGCTTAATCTTAAGCGCGTTTGGCTACCATGAAAGTACCGAAGGCTTTATTCCGCAAAGTGCAGAAGCCTTGAATGGCATTATCGTCACCTACAGCGGCATGCCGGTTGTCTTCGGCATTCTCTCGCTGCTGATCATGACCAAGTACACGCTGACCGAAGATCAGCTTTGACGGAAGATCAACTTAAAGTTCTGAGATATTAGTGCCGCGCTTTTCCGCGCCGCTGCGGCTGAGCCAGCGTGGTGACGTTGACGCCCTGCTGCGACAGGTCGTGACGCACGGCGTTGCGCAAACTGTCCAGCGCGTGCATGGCCGCTTCGTTGCCGGAATCAGCCGGGTAAATCACATGCGCGGGACGCAAGAACTCGGGCATACCGGGGATCAAGTGCAGGCGGCCGGCCGCGACATCTGCCGCGATCAGACGGCGCGGGAAGTACCCCGCCCCGCCGCGCGACATGATGTAGCCCATCCCCAACGCGCCTAAGCTGACGTGCAGACCTGGGGCGCCAAAGTCCGGGAACTGGTCGGAGTGCCAGGCGGCGAAGTCGCGGCCCCAGTCGACGAACACGTAGTCGCCGTCGGCAGGCCCACGGTGGTCAGGGCGGTTCGAGGCCATCACCAGTGTTTCTTCCATCAGCTTTTCGATCTGAAAGCCGGGCCGCGCCTCGGGGCTGTACATCACCACGAAATCCAGCAGCCCATCAGCCAAGTGGTTCATCAGCGATTCCGGCGTGCCCGCTTCGGCGCGTACCGCGACTTCCGGATAGGCGGCGCGGTAATCGGCCATCCACTCCAAGACGATGCGCTGCCACAAACTGAACTGTCCACCGATGTTGATGATGGCGCGCAGCTCTGCGGGCAGCGCCACATCCTGACGCGCCTGGCGCAAAACGTGCATCATGGTTTGGGCATGGGGCTGAAAGCGTTTGCCGGCCGGCGTCAGCGTCACGCCGGATTTGCGGCGCACGAACAACGACTGCTTGAGTTCCAGCTCCAACTCTTTCACGCGCGCCGACACGGTTGACTGCGTGACATGCAGCGAGTCGGCGGCGCGAATGAAACTGCCGGTCTCGACCACTTCCAAAAACGTGCGCACCAAATCCATATCCATCGCGAGAGTCCCCGAGAACATTCACCGGCGCCGGTTTGGCCGGGCCTCATTTGTCTTTGAACTGTCATATACTATCGGTAATTTCGATGATAGTGACATAAATAATTCGTTTGTCCGATAGTTCGTGGGGCGATATCAAGGTCCCATGGCACACGACGACACACCACCTGATTTCCCCCGTGTCGACCCTCTTCCCCAAATTTCCGGGGGGTCGACATCGGCACCCTGGACCGGACGCCGGATGTACGCGTCCGGTCTTCCAGGGGCCGGGCGAGCAGCGCCTGTGCACGAAGCAGCCGATGAAACTGAACGATCAGGCGTCGGCGTGGCCCAGACTGCCGTGTGGGGTTCGTTCCTGCACCGCATGATCCGTAAAGCCTAAAGCCGCGACGGCGGCTGAGTAATTCCACTACGACAAAAACAACAGCGGCGGCTGAGATCCCCCAGCCGCCGTGTTTATGTCTTCTATGAAATTTATGCGTAAGGCTTCGTCAGGCGCTTATTTGACGGCGGTTGCCGTTGCGCGGCCCGCCACCACCACCGCCTGATAATTGATCCCCTGCTTCATCTTCGCACCCCACTTGGCGCCGATGCGCGGGTTGTTCATCAGGCGCAACGGAAAGCATTCGCCGATTTCCATTGGCTCGGACTTGAAGGGCCCCAGCGTATAGCAGAACATTTCTTTGCCCGCCTCGCCTTCCGTGTGCCACGTGCCCTTCATGCCGACGTTGCTGCTAACGGTTTTATCGCGGTTATAAAACACATCCACATCCTGCTTGCCGGCGGGATGCAGCAACGTGAACCGCATCGTGTTTTCAAACAGATTGGTCCAGTACCCCGGTTCCGCATCGGTTTGAGAGGGCGCACCCGCCGTTGAGACAGCGTTCTGCTTGGCCTCCTGCGCGGTCGCGGACATCGCAAGCATTACACCCACGGCGATGACAGATCGCATCAACATCCTCTGCATGGCTTTTTCCCCCCAAGAATAAATCACCGCACAAGCCTGAGGCCTTACTCGCGCAACGTCGAGATTTAGGAAGGTTAACCGCCACGCTTTGGTTGTGCCTTTGAGATTGTCTTCACACAGGCCTATACCGCTCCGGCCTCTGTTATTTGCAGCGAAAATAACAGGGCGCGTCGGCGACACTCGTGGAAACCGGGAATAAAAAAGGCGGAGCTTTTGCGCCCCGCCTTTTCATTTCATACCGTGCCGTTCTTAGAACCGGTGACGCACGCTGGCGATGACCGTGCGGCGCTGACCCAGGAAGCAGTCGCCGCGCGACAAGCAAGCCGACGGATACTTCTCATCGGTGATGTTATTGGCATTCACCTGCACGCGCCATGCTTCATCCCATTCGTAAGAGGCAATCATATCCCCCAACAAAATGGCCGGTGTCACAACGCGGATGATTTCCGGATTGGGCGCTGCCGCCGTCGGCAAGGGCGCTGTGCGGTCCACCGAACGGCCGGTGTAACGTAACCCCGCGCCGATGGTGAACACGTCGTCACCATTGACGATGAATTTGCGTGTGAGGAAGGACGTAAAGACATGCTTGGCCACCGAACTAAAAGGCTTGCCGATTTCGTTGCGGTTGTTGCTGTCGCTGATGTAGGCATCCGTGTAGGCGTACGAGGCAGAGAGGTTGTAGAATTCAAACAGGTTGGCTTGCGCTTCCAGTTCAAAGCCTTCCGAGCTCACCTCACCCGTTTGCACCCGGTCGTTGGGGTTGGTGGGGCTTAAGGTCAGGCGGTTGGTGTCTTTGATGTCGAAATACGCCGCTGTCACCAGCACGGCCGGATTAGGCTGCCACTTCACACCCGCTTCAATCTGCTCGCCCACCTGCGGCTTGAAGGGCTCGCCCGCCAAGTTGGCCCCCGCCACCGGCAGGAATGATTCAGCATACGACACATACGGCGCAATACCGCCGATGTTGTAGACCAAGCCCGCACGCATGGTTGTTTTGCTGTCGTCTTTCTCGGTGACAACACCCGCCGGCGTAATGGACTTCGATTCCGCCCAGTCACGACGCAAGCCCAAGATCAGATCCAAACCGCCGTAAGAGATTTGATCCTGCGCGTAAACGCCCATTTGGTTCTGTTTCACCGTCGCCAACTGAACATTGAACGCCGTGTAGCGATAGGTACGATTGGCAGCGCTGTTGAACACACGCGGCGCAAAGATATCGACCGGCGCAGCCACACCTGTGTCTTGGGTTTGGTCTTGCGTGTAGTCTTGCGCATCGAAGCCCGCCAATAATGTATGAGCGAGCGCGCCTGTGGCGAAGTCAGCCTGTACCGAGTTGTCGGTCGCGTAGTTCCGCACCTTCGGATAGCTGGTGTAGAACGTGCGCGGCGCAATACGGTCGGGGCCTGTGTACGTCACCGGCGCGCTGCCCGGCACGGCCGTGGCCGTGGCGGCATTCACGGCCGCTTGCGATGTGTAGTACGGCGTTTTCACGCCGAGGCCAGAGAAGTTCGTATAGATCGACTTGTACACCACGAAGCTGTCCGAGAAGCGTGCGTTGTGACGGAACTGGAGCCAATCGTTGAACTTGTGGTTCACAGAAGTCGTCACGTTGGTTTGACGTGAGTTGTAGTTGTCGAAATCCGGCTCGCCGACGTAGGTGTTGTACGGGATGAGGCCGTTCACGTTGTTCGCCAAGGGCTTGATGCCGTTTGGGTTGGCGGCGTTGTAGATCGTTACGTACTTCGACACATCCAAGGTGCCGATCAGCGGGAAGAACTGACCCGTCAGGCCCATGTCATCGCGCTGATGGTGCACCGACAGCGTAAATTCGGTGTCGCTCGACGGGCGATATGAAATCGAGGGTGCGATGAACCAGCGGTCATCGTTCACATTGTCGACTTGCGTGTCGGCATTGCGGAAACTGCCAACGATCCGGTAGGCAAAAGTGCCTTCGGCATTCAACAAACCAGTGACATCACCTTGAACTTGCGCGCGGTTGTGTGTGCCGTAGCTGGCGGTCACTTCGTTGCGCGCCTCAAACGTCGGGCGCTTAGAGGCCAGGTTCACTAAGCCTCCGATAGTGCCTTGCCCGTAGAGCACCGACGACGGACCACGCAATACTTCCACACGATCGAGCGCATAGGGGTCGACGCGGGCGGTGTTGTAGGACCCGTAGATCATGCGCATGCCGTCCAGGTACTGGGCCGGCGTGGCGCCGCGCACGTTGTAGCTGTCCACACGGCTGTCGAGACCGAAAGCCTCGGAGCGCACGCCTGCGGTGTAGAGCAGAATGTCCGACACAGTCAGCGCACCGCGCAAATCCATCTGCTCGGCGCTAATGACCGAGATGGATTGCGGAATTTCGATCAGCGGCGTGTCGGTCTTGGTGCCGCCGGCAGCGCGTTTGTCTTTCAGGCCCGTGACGACCACTTCTTCCAATTTCGAGTCGGCATCGGCGTCGGCATCCTCTGCACGCGCGACGGTGACCGTCGCTGACGATAGGGCCGTTGCCAGCAGCAGGGCTGCTGAAAAGCCGTTGCCAAAGCCCCCCAATCGGTCTGTTGAAATGTCACGCAAAAATGATTGCGCGCGTACAAAAGTAGCCATATAAGTCCCCTTATTGAATTGCGAGTGATTCGCATTTGCCTTTCGGCATAGGCGTCTATAGTGCAATTACGAATTAGTCGCAATATAGAATTGGGGCCGCCTGTACGACAACCGCGATGCGGCGTTGCGCACGGCACGATCTGTTGCTGATCCGAGTGAAACCGATGACCGACACTGTTCTTGAGAGTCTTGAGCCGAGGCTGCGTTGGATACAGCACTGCTGGTCCAGTCCTGCGTGGATCATGACGGTGCGCGTGCTGTTGGCTGTGGTGGGTTGCTACGTCTTAGCGGCGTCCGTTGCGATGGCGTTGGCGCGTGCACTTCCGATTGTTTTGTCTATGCCGCGCTTGGATGCAGCAGCCGCAGCCACGATCTTCGGCATGGCCTTGTGGCCGTGCAGCGTGGTGGCGGTGTTTGCTTACAACAGCGTTATACGCATCAGCGTGGTCATCGGTGCCGTGACGGCGCTTTGTGCGCTAATCGCGTGGTTAGCCGGACAACCATTATGAAAAAGACTCTGCCGCAATCCATGGCGTGGCTGCATAGCTGGGCGGGCATCATTGCCGGTTGGCTGCTGTTCGCCATTGCGCTGACGGGCACACTCAGCTTCTTCAAGCCAGAAATTTCCGATTGGATGCACCCGGAGGTGCGCAGCACCAACGCGCCGATCCCGGCCCTGGTCGCTGCCGTGAAATATCTCGACGCGCACGCCGATCATACGCGGCAATGGCGTTTGCTGCCGCCCGATGACCGCACCGACAACGGCCGCATGTTTTACTACGCAGCA
>JAEUKL010000211.1 GCA_016793005.1 Rhodospirillaceae bacterium
TAGCCTGCATCGCGCACGGCTTGAACGACATCGTCATTACTGATGCGCGTCGGGTCGAGGCGTACATCCGCGCGCTCTAACGCCAAGTTCACAGTGGCACTTAAAATGCCGTCGACCTTCGCCAATCCTTTTTCGATTCGCGTGGAACAGGCAGCGCACGTCATGCCTTCGATGGCAAAAGCAGCGGTGCGGGAGGTGGCGGTAGAGGTCGACATGATCAAGAGGGCCAACGGAGGTTCAATATGGAGCCAGTCTTACACCTTCCATAAACTGGAAGGTCAAGCATCATAAATTACCTTTATTTTACAATGTCTTGGGTCTGGGCCCAATCTACACCAGGGCGGCGTCGAGTCCCTCGGGTGTAAAAACCCGCTTCATTTTCCAGTCGTCGTCGGCCGCTTTGGGTGGGGCCATGGCAATCAGTTCGCAATTGCCGGGTCGAAAATTTGCGTTGTTCAGCGCCCATTTGCGGATCGCGTAAAACACGCCGCCGTGGGAAATGATCAAGACCGGACCGGGCTGTTCCAGTGCTGCATTGATGGCGCTAAGCGAACGTTCCAAAAAATCTGCATAGAGTTCCCCGCCCGGAAGCTCTGCGCCGCGCAGCCATTCATCGCGCCATGGGCCACTGGGGTGACCTTCATAAGAACCAAAGTGCGACTCCTTCAAGCCATCCAGCTCAACAATTTTTGCGCCCGGCAACTGCTTGGCCACGATGTCGGCTGTGTGTTTCGCGCGGCGCAAAGGGCTGGTGACGATGGTCGCAATGTTGCGCTTAGCGATCACTTGCGCCACGGACTCAGCTTGAAAAATGCCGGTTGTGTTTAAAGGTGTGTCGGTTTGGCCCTGCATCAGGCGCAGCTTGTTCCAATCTGTCTCGCCATGACGCAGAAAGTAAAACGGTGTCGGCGTAAACATGAGTGGCGCTTATGCTTCTTTAGCGGTGCGTAGCTGCATTCGAACCAACATCGTCCGCTGCTGGGTCTTTGCGCAATTCATCCGAAGCGCCATCACCGCTGTGGTCTTCTTTGAGACCTCCCAAAGCAAAGCCGCTCATGATGTCGTCGTCATCGCCATCGGTTTTTGCATTTGGCTCTTCGCGCGAAATAGCACCACTTGCGCCCACATCATCGGCCGCGGGGTCCAGGTATGGCGCATCGTGATCATCAATCGCGCGGCGTTCTGAGCTGGCGCTGAACTCGTCGCGGGCCAAAATTTCTTCCAGATCGACAGTGCCGTCATCGCGATTATCGGCTTTGCCGCGCTTACCGCCACTGGAGAGCCGTCGCACAATGTCATCGAGCTGTTCAAGGTTTGAATAGTTGATCAGCACCTTGCCGCCTTTGCCGTTGAAGCTGATATCAACGTGATACCCTGTTGCGTCCTCCAAAGTTTGCTCCAGTGCGCGTGTGTCGGCATCTTTGTCTTTGCGGACATGCACGCGCTTCGTTGCACCATGACTTTTCGCCAAGCGTTCAGCCTGCCGCGCACTCAGGCCTTTGCGAACGATGATGGCAGCCAGCGCCTCGGCATTCTTCAACCCGATGAGCGGGCGCGCCTGACCGGGTGAAAGTTTGCGGTCGTCAATCATGCGCTGCACGTTGTCGGGTAAACTTAAGAGGCGCAGCGTGTTGGCGACGTGCACGCGGCCTTTGCCGACAATCTCGGCCACTTCTTCTTGTGTGTGCCCGAAGTCATCGATCAAGCGCTGATAGCCGCGGCCTTCTTCCACCGCCGACAAATCCTGGCGTTGCAGGTTTTCAATCAGCGCGACTTCTAGAACTTGTTCGTCGTTGAACTCGCGAATGATGACCGGAACATTGTGGAGCTGCGCGCGTTGTGCCGCGCGCCAACGCCGTTCGCCGGCGATGATTTCATAACGGCCTTCAGTCTTCGGATCAGGCCGCACTAAGATTGGCTGCAGAATGCCTTTGTCGCGTACCGATGCAGCAAGTTCAGCAAGTGCTTCTTCGCTGAAATAAATGCGCGGTTGCAACGGCGATGGCGCCATCACATCAATCGGCAACGTGTCGGATGTTTTTGCAGGTGGCGCGGCTGCGGCCGGCGCTGCAGCAACAGCGTTCACAACGTCCGTTGCGCCTTCTTCCTCACCGAACAGCGCACTCAATCCGCGCCCGAGGGTTTTGCGTTTGACGGTTTCTGCGTTCATGCGGCCACAGCCTGTTCGCGCTTCAAGACTTCGCCGGCGAGATTCAAATACGCCTGCGCGCCCTTCGATCCTAAATCATAGAGCAGAATCGGTTTGCCGTGCGAGGGGGCCTCTGAAATGCGAACATTTCTTGGAATTACAGTGCTGTAGACTTTTTCACCGAAATAACTGCGCACGTCGCTCTCGACCATTTCCGAGAGGTTGTTGCGCTTATCGACCATGGTCAGCACGATGCCTTGAATCTCAAGTTTGGGATTAAAGCCCCTGCGAATGCGCTCGATGGTGCTGACGAGATCTCTGATGCCTTCGAGAGCCAGGAACTCAGCTTGCAGCGGAACCATCACGGCATCAGCGGCAACGAGTGCGTTCACCGTCAGCAGGCCCAGCGACGGCGGGCAGTCGATCAATATAAAGTCGTAATCGACACCTTGTTCTGCGAGACCGTTTTTCAAGCGCGCGTGACGCTCTTCCATATCAATGAGGTCAAGCTCAGCGGCGGCAAGATCGCTGCCCGACGGAATCACAAATAAATTTGGGATCGCTGTCGGCGTGACGGCTTGCTCGACCTTCGCTTCACCAACAAGCAAGTGGTACGTATTGATGGCGCGGTGCTTGCGATCAATGCCAAGGCTTGTTGATGCGTTGCCTTGCGGATCGAGATCGATCACCAAAACTTTTTTATTCACCGCCGCCATTGCTGTGGCGAGGTTCACAGCGGTTGTTGTCTTGCCGACACCGCCCTTCTGATTTGATACGGCCAGGATGCGCGGTCGCGAGGTCGCACCGACCTGCTGGGCGTGAGGGGACTCAGTTGCAGACAGATCAGACATGACGAACCTCGCGCACGCGCACCACTGAACCAGTAGGATCGGACCGGCTTGGCCAACGATCCACCGATATTGTCCACATTTTGTGGGCTTCCGTCAATTCGGCCTCTATATGTTGCCCCTTCAGGAACAGGCAGGTCGTTTTTGGGCCGATAAAGGGGGTCGCTAGAGTCAAAAGCTCCGGAAGGGAGGCCAAGGCCCGCGCCGTCACGACATCTACCGCGCCTGGAAGTACAGTTTCGGCCCGTTGGTTCAGGACCGTCGCCGTCGCCCCGGTGATCCGCGCGGCCTCCCGCATGAAGGCGCATTTGCGGGCGTCGGACTCAACCAGCCGGACACCCCTCACCCCCATGATGGACAGGACCAAGCCCGGAAAACCCGCGCCTGATCCTAAATCTGTGAGGTTTAAACAATCCTGGGGAATGAGGGGATAAAGTTGGGCGGAGTCCAGGATGTGCCGGCGCCAGACGTCGGCCTCCGTAGACTTAGAGATCAGGTTGATCTTCTTGTTCCAAGTTAGGAGGAGGTCGACGTAGATCTGGAGCTTAGAAAATGTTTCACGTGAAACATTTTCGTTCTTCAAAAGGTCATTTGGACCGTAGTCGGGCATGGCGCGGCCTTAAATTGTTTCACGTGAAACAATTTGGGGCATTTTAGCGATTATGGAAAGGGGCGAAACGCCGAAACCGCGTTAACTTGTTTCACGTGAAACAAATTACGCAGCAGAAGCCGTACCCTTCGCGGATGGCTTTTTGACGAACCGCAGCAGCGCAGTAATAGCCGCCGGGGTGACGCCGGGAATCCGAGCCGCCGCTCCCAGGGTCGCAGGCCGGGCGTTGGCCAGTTTGGTCCGAACTTCCGTGGACAGTCCGCCCACCTGGCCATAATCCAGATCAGGAGAAAGGTTCATGCCTTCGTCTTTGCGGAAAGCTTTAATGTCCGCGTCCTGACGGTCAATGTAACCCTTATAGCGGGCCTCGATTTCCAGCTGCTCCACCACGTCGGCCCGAGTAGCTACCAGATCTGGGGCTAGGCGGCAGACCGCCCCCCAATCCTGGTCGGGCATCGACAAGATATCCATTAAGCTGCGGCGGACGCCGTCAGCGTTCACGGCGATCCCCAGGGCTTTCAGCTGTGGCGGGGTATAGGTCTGGTTCGCCATAGTCTGACGGGTGTGATTTAATAATCCCCGCTTTTCACGGAATTGTTTCTCCCGCTCGGCCCCCACCGACCCGGCCTCAACGCCCCGGTCAGTTAGACGCAAGTCGGCATTATCAGCCCGCAGCAAAAGGCGATACTCGGCCCGTGACGTAAACATGCGGTAGGGCTCCGACGTCCCCAAGGTTGTCAGGTCGTCGATCATCACCCCGATGTAGCCTTCCGCCCGGTCTACTGTGATCGGCCCAGAACCCCCAACCCGGCGGGCGGCGTTGATCCCAGCTATAAGCCCTTGGGCCGCCGCCTCTTCGTAGCCGGTCGTCCCGTTGATCTGCCCGGCAAAAAACAGACCGCTAACTTTCAGGGTTTCCAGGGTTGGGCCCAATTCGCGGGGGTCCACAAAATCGTACTCGATGGCATAGCCCGCCTGCAAAATGACGGCCCGTTCCAAACCCGGGATAGATTGGACGAGCTGGCGCTGGACGTCTTCCGGCAGCGAAGTCGAAATACCATTGGGATAGACCGTGTGGTCATCCAAACCCTCCGGCTCCAGGAAGATCTGGTGGCGTTCGCGATCCGAGAACCGAACAACCTTGTCTTCGATGGAGGGGCAGTAGCGCGGCCCGATGCTTTGGATCTGGCCGTTATACATCGGCGCCCGATGCTTATTAGCCAGGATCAGCTTGTGGGTTTCGAGCGTGGTGTAGGTAATGCCGCACTTGATTTGCGGTGTGGTGATCTTGTTGGTCAGGAACGAGAACGGCAGCGGCGGATCATCGCCCGGCTGCATTTCCAGTGAATCCCAATCGATGGTCCGGCCGTCCAGGCGCGCTGGGGTGCCCGTCTTCAGGCGACCCAAGCGGAATCCAAATGATTCCAACGTATTGGAAAGTTTCAGCGCCGGTGCTTCGCCGATGCGGCCCGCCGGAATACGCTCTTCACCGCGGTGAATCAGGCCGTTCAGGAACGTGCCGGTGGTGAGCACGACCGCCCCCGCGCCTATTGATTCACCTGCCGACGTTATAACACCTTGAATTTGCTTGCGATCTTCGCTGAGCAGCAAATCCTCAACGGCCGCTTCCTTTATATATAGGCCGGGCTGCTCATTCAGAATTTGCTGAATGGCCTTTTTATAAAGTTTGCGGTCGGCCTGAGCGCGCGGCCCGCGCACCGCGGGGCCCTTGGACTGGTTCAGCATCCGGAACTGGATGCCGCCCTGGTCGATGGCCTTGGCCATGATTCCGTCGAAGGCGTCTATCTCACGGACCAAGTGGCCCTTGGCCAAACCGCCGATGGCCGGGTTGCACGACATCTGGCCCAGGGTATCGGCGCGGTGTGTGATCAGAAGGGTGCGCGCACCCACGCGCGCAGACGCAGCCGCGGCTTCGCACCCTGCGTGCCCGCCGCCCACAACAATCACATCGTATTTGGAATCCGCCGTCATGTTGGGCGGATATATAACCCTGTGGATATTTTGAATCGAGCGGGTTTTTAGACGCTGGCTGCTGTTGCGAGCTCGGCCAAGCTGAAAAAAGTCAGGTCGGGTTTTACAGAAACCGCCTTAGCCGCACTGGCACCGCCGCCCTTCCCCTGGCGCCGATCAATCCAGCAGGTTTTCAAACCCAAGCTTTGCGCTGGCACATGATCGTGAAACAAACTCTCGGCCACGTGGAGCACCTGGTTGGGTGCGATATTCATATCGCTCACACGCTCTAACAACGTGCGGAAGTTTTTCAAGTTCGGCTTGTACGTGCCCACATCCTGTGCGGTCACGATCAAATCGAACTTAAGATCGAGCGCGCGTTCAGTCCCTGCAAAGGATTCATGATCGACATTGGAGAGAATGCACAACTTGAATCGGCTCTGCAGGCGCTTCAGAGCTGATGATGAATCGGCAAACGGCGGCCAGGCGGGAACCGATGCGCCAAAAGCCCGCACATCATCATCGCTGACCGCCACGTTCCATTTCGCTGCAAGCGTGCGGCAGACGGTTTCCAAAATCAGCGGATAGCGCTTGCCCGGTGTGCGCGCCTCTTCAAAGGCTTCGGACCCCGCAAAGGCCGATAGCGCCGCATCAACGCTCATATTGGTTTTATCCAACAGTGGTTTCAGCGCCCGCAGCAGGCCTGTTTCCCAATCCACAATCGTTCCGTAGCAATCGAACGACAGCGCGCGGAGTCCTGAGAAATCAAAATTCATTTTACTTACCGATGCAGAACTCGCGGAACACGACGTCGAGAATCTCTTCAACATCGACGCGGCCCGTAATACGCCCCAAGGCTTTGGCTGCCAAGCGCAAGTCCTCGGCCGCCAGTTCCGGCAGATCGACTTTTTGCGCGCGGGCCAGCGCATCGACACACTCTTCCAGGGCTTTGCGGTGCCTGGCACGGGTGAGTGACACAGACGAGCCCAAATCAAACTTCTGTTTGATCAAGCTTTCCAGGCGCTGCAGCAACGCCGTCATCCCAAAGCCCGTCTGCGATGAAATAAAATGCGTAGGCCTCATGTCGTTGGCCACATCCAGCTCGATCTCGCGGGCCTGGTCCAGCACATCAGCTTTGCTGAACACAGCGATGGTGTTGTCATCCACCAGTTTTTGCGTGGTTTTATCGCGGTCTGGATAGGCCGCGCCGTCAAACAGGGCGATGCGAATATCGGCCTGTTCAGCTCGTGCTTGGGCCCGTTTTACGCCCTCCTTCTCGATGGCATCCGATGTCACGCGCAAACCCGCCGTATCGGCCACCGTCACCGCATACCCGCCGATATCCATGTGCACATCGATAATGTCGCGCGTGGTGCCAGGCGTCGCCGACACAATAGCCGCATCGCGCTTAGCCAGCGCATTCAGCAAACTCGATTTGCCGGCGTTGGGTGCGCCCACAATGGCAATCGATAACCCATCACGAATGCGCTCGCCGCGATGCTTGTCATCCAGAAATGTTTTGATGCGCGCCTCCAGGTCGCGCACCTCGCCCCAGACCTTATCGGCCACGTCGGGCGGTAAGTCTTCGTCGGGGAAATCAATCACCGCTTCCAAGTGCGCCAAGGCCTGAACGAGGCGATGCCGCCAGTCGTCGGTCAGTTCCTTCAGTGCCCCGCCCATTTGCTGCAAGGCTTGTTTAGCTTGCGCGCGGCTTTCTGCGTCTACCAGATCAGCAAGTGCTTCGGCTTGCGTGATATCCATTTTGTCGTTGGTGAACGCACGCCTCGTGAACTCGCCCGCTTCCGCCGGGCGCACACCACCAATGCTGGATAACGCTGACATTATGCTGTCGATCACCGCGCGCCCGCCATGAATGTGCAGCTCGGCCACATCCTCGCCCGTGAAACTATGCGGGGCCGGGAACCACAGTACTAAGCCATCATCCAACAGGTCTTTGGTCGTGGGGTCCATAAACTTCGCGCGCATGGCTAATCTGGGCTTAGGTGTTTTCACACCTAAGCGCTGCAAAGCCTTCTCGGTTTTGGGGCCGGAGACGCGGATCACCGCAATGCCTGCGCGGCCGGGGCCTGAAGCCAGCGCGTAAATGGTATCGGAACTCATACTGTCTGCTTAAGTATCAGAAGCCTTTGTGAATTGCGCCCAGAAGGCTTTTTGCATGTCAGCTAGGTTTTCAGGGCGAATGGGAAACAGCACTTTCATTATGGTGTCCACATCCATGCTTTGGGCGGCTTTTTCCATCTGGATCTGCATCTGCTTCATGGCGGCGTCTTGAATCGGCGCCACATTCGGCAGGCCCATAAAGGCGCGGGCTTCTTCCGGCGTGCAGTCCACGGTGATGTTCACTTTCATAACGGGCTCTCTTATTTGTTGGCGTCGCGCGTCACTTTAGCCCACGTTAAGCGCATGAGTGAATCTTTCAACCAGCTCAAGTCTGAAACCAGTCCATACCTCCGTCAGCACCAGGACAACCCGGTCCATTGGTGGCCCTGGGGTAATGCGGCCTTTACCGCCGCGCGGTCGGAGAACAAGCCCGTGCTGCTTTCAGTAGGGTATGCGGCCTGCCACTGGTGCCATGTCATGGCCCACGAAAGCTTTGAGGATCCGGCCACGGCCGCACTCATGAACACCCACTTCATCAACATCAAGGTGGACCGCGAGGAACGCCCCGATGTGGATGCCATCTATCAAAAGGCCTTGGCCCAGATGGGCGAAAGCGGCGGCTGGCCGCTGACCATGTTTTTGTTGCCCGATGGCAAACCCTTTTGGGGCGGCACCTACTTCCCGCCGGCGCCCAAATACGGCCGGCCCAGTTTTCAACAGGTCCTCACCCAGCTCAGCCGTGTTTGGTCCGAAGCGCCGGAGAAAGTGAAAGAACAAGCCGCAGGGCTTACGTTCTCCATCGTCACCGAAGAAAAAGAAGTCCTCAAAGACGGCCTTTCTACAGAGATGTTGGATGACGGCTGCAAGCATCTTTTGGAATTTGCTGATACTGAAAACGGCGGATTGAAGGGCGCGCCGAAATTCCCCATGCCGTTTTTGTGGGAGTTTGTCTGGCGGGGCTACAAACGATCCAATGACATTCAGATCAAAACGCTCGTCACGCACACGCTCGATCATATCTGCCAGGGCGGCATTTACGATCACTTGGGCGGCGGCTTTGCGCGCTACTCCACCGATGCGCAGTGGCTGGCACCGCATTTCGAGAAAATGCTCTACGACAACGCCCAGCTTATCTGGCTGCTGGCGACCGTGTGGCAGGAAACAAAATCCGAGCTTTACGAGGCGCGCATTACAGAGACCATCGCCTGGCTGGAACGTGAGATGGTGGGCGAAACCGGTGCTTATGCCTCAGCCCTCGATGCGGATTCCGAAGACGAGGAAGGCAAGTTCTACGTCTGGACCGAAGCTGAGATCGATGCCGCGTTGGGGATGGACAGCGCAGCATTCAAAAAAGTCTACGGTGTGTCCAAGGACGGCAACTGGGAACACTCCAACATCCTTAATCGCCTGACCGATGTGGAATTTGACGGCGAAGAGCACGAAAGCTTAGGCCCAGCGCGCACAAAACTTTTAGCGATACGGGAAAAACGCATCAGCCCTGGCCGCGATGATAAAATCCTCACAGATTGGAACGGCCTTGCCATCGAAGCCCTCACACACGCAGGTTTGGCCTTCAATAACAAAGCGTGGATCGAGATCGCCAAACGCGTTTATGCCGCCATCACCACAAAAATGATCTGGACCGACAGCGACGGCCAGCCGCGTTTGGGTCACAGTTACTGTGACGGTAAATTGCAGCATGTGGATGTGCTGGATGACTACGTCCACATGATCAACGCAGCTCTGGTGTTGCATATGGCGGCAGGTGCAAAAAACTATCTTTCCGACGCCATGCGCTGGGTCGCCACCATCGATGCTCTGTTTTGGGACGAGGCAGGCGGTTACTTCTTCACACCGTCAGACCGCAAGGATCTGATTTTACGCACCAAGACCGTGAATGATTCTGCGCAACCATCAGGGAACGGCGCTCTGGTGAAAGCACTCATCCGTCTTTACATGCGGACAGGTTTGGAAACGCGGCGAGAGCGCGCGGATATTATTGTGCAAAACTTCGCGGCCGAAGCTTTTAAACTTTTCCCACACGCCACGGCTCTGCTGAATGGTTTTGATCTTCTCGCCAACACCGTCAGTGTGGTGATTATGGGCGCGCGCGGGCTGCCCGAGACCGAAAATCTGATCCACGCCGCTTTTGCAGTCTCTGAGCCCAACCTGGTTGTGTCCGTTATTGACGGCACTGATAGTTTGCCGCCATCGCATCCCGCCCATGGCAAGAAGATGCTTGCGGATAAGCCCACCGCTTATGTATGCCGGGGTTCAACCTGCACCGCGCCCGTCACTCTGCCCATCGATCTGATGCGCGCGCTTGCAAGAAACGCCTGAAGCACGAAAGGCCACGCCATGCCGCAGCTTTCGTTTCATTCGCCCGTGGGCGACCTTACCGTCAGCGAAGAAGATGGTGCGATTGTGTCTGTGGATTGGGGCTGGTCGAGTCATAACGCCCCCACGCCGCTGCTACGCAAAGCCAAAAATCAATTCGACGATTATTTTGACGGCAAGCTGGAAGAGTTTGATCTGCCGCTGAATCCGGAAGGTACCGCTTTCCAGAAACGCGTGTGGGATGTGATGCTCAAAATCCCTTACGGCCGCACCAAAACCTACGGCGATATTGCCAAACGGTTGAAGTCGGGCGCACGGCCGGTGGGTACCGCCTGCGGACGTAATCATTTGCCGATTATTATTCCGTGCCATCGTGTGTTGGCCTCCAACGGCGGTCTCGGGGGCTATTCGGGCGACGGCGGGTTGGATACAAAGCTCGCGTTATTGAAACTCGAAGGCGCGATCCTCAAAGGGATTTAGATTTAAAGCGATCTAGGTGTAAGGGATTTAAGGCCATGGTCAAAGCGATTGTCTGCCACGAAAACGGCGGACCCGAAGTTCTGAAATTGGAAGACATCAAAGTCGGTGAGCCGGCGGCGGGCGAGATCAAGCTGCGCCAGACCATCGCCGGCGTGAACTTCATCGACACGTATCATCGCTCTGGCCTTTACAAACTTCCCATGCCTCTCACGCCCGGCCTTGAAGGTGTCGGCGTTGTCGAGAAATTAGGTGCAGGCGTCACCGACCTCAAAGTCGGCGACCGTGTGTGTTACGGCAACGGACCTTTAGGTGGTTATGCGGAAGAACGTCTCATTCCCGCGGCAAGCGTGGTGAAAGTTCCCGCAGGCCTCAAAGATGAACAAGTGGGCGGCAATATGCTGCGCGGGCTGACCGCCTGGTACTTGCTGCGCGCGTTGCATGACCTCAAAGCCAGCGAAACCGTGCTGTTTCATGCCGCCGCCGGCGGTGTCGGCCTGATCTTCTGCCAGTGGGCAAAAGCTTTGGGGGCCACGGTCATCGGCACCGTCGGCAGCAAAGACAAAGCCGAGCTCGCGCGCAAAAACGGCTGCGATTACACCATCCTCTACAACGAACAAGATTTCGTCGCCGAAGTGAAAACCATCACCGGCGGCAAAGGTGTTCCGGTGGTCTACGACGGTGTGGGCAAAGACACGTTCTTTAAATCGCTCGATTGCTTGTCGACACGCGGGCTTATGGTTTCGTTCGGCAACGCTTCTGGCCCGCCGCCCGCCATCGAAGTGGGTTTGCTGGCCGGCAAGGGCTCGCTGTTCGTCACACGCCCCACATTGGGCCACTATGTCGGCCAACGTGCCGACTACGAACGTGCTTGCAACGATTTCTTCAATGTTATTTTAAATGGCAGTGTGAAGCTGGACGTGGCCAATGCCTACAACCTCGAGCAAGCCGCTCATGCGCACAAAGATCTCCAGGCGCGTAAGACTACAGGCGCAACATACTTGACTCTTTGATCTGTCGATTTTTCCAACATAAAAAAGGCCGCTTCAACAGCGGCCTTTTTAATTCTTACTTGTTCATCCGGTCGAAGAACTCGTTGTTGTTCTTGGTCTCGCGCAGCTTGTCGAGCAGGAACTCCATGCCGTCCTGAACACCCATGGGGTCCAAGATGCGACGTAAGACCCACATCTTCGAGAGGTTGCCTTGAGGGACCAACAGTTCTTCCTTGCGGGTGCCCGACTTGGTGATGTCGATGGCCGGGAACACGCGCTTGTCCGAAAGCTTGCGGTCCAGCACGATTTCCGAGTTACCCGTACCTTTGAATTCTTCGAAGATCACTTCGTCCATGCGGCTGCCCGTATCGATCAGGGCTGTCGCGATGATGGTGAGCGAGCCACCTTCTTCGATGTTACGCGCGGCGCCAAAGAAGCGCTTCGGGCGTTGCAATGCGTTGGCGTCCACACCGCCGGTCAACACTTTGCCCGATGACGGCACGACAGTGTTGTAAGCGCGCGCGAGACGCGTAATGGAATCGAGCAAAATCACCACGTCGCGTTTGTGCTCCACCAGGCGCTTGGCTTTCTCGATCACCATTTCGGCCACCTGCACGTGGCGCGAGGCCGGCTCATCGAAGGTGGAGCTGACCACTTCACCTTTTACAGTCCGATCCATGTCCGTCACTTCTTCCGGGCGCTCGTCGATCAGAAGAACGATCAGGTACACTTCCGGGTGATTGGCGGCGATAGCGTTGGCGATGCTTTGCAGCATGATCGTTTTGCCGGTACGCGGCTGAGCGACGATCAAGGCACGCTGACCTTTACCAAGCGGAGACACCAACTCGACCACGCGGCCGGTCATATCTTTGTTCTTGGTATCCTTCATCTCGACTTCCATCGAGAGTTTCTTGTCGGGATACAAGGGCGTTAAGTTGTCGAAGTTGATGCGATGACGCACACGGTCCGGGTCATCGAAGTTGATGCGGTCTACCTTTAACAAGGCGAAATAACGCTCACCGTCTTTAGGTCCGCGAATGGTGCCTTCCACCGTATCGCCCGTGCGCAAACCAAAGCGGCGCACTTGGCTGGGCGAGACATAAATGTCATCCGGACCCGGAAGGTAGTTGGCCTGCGCTGAACGCAGGAAGCCAAACCCGTCTTGCAGAATTTCCAGCACACCATCGCCTTCGATGGTTGTGTCCTTTTCGGCGAGGACTTTTAAGATCGCGAACATCATGTCCTGACGGCGCAGGTTTGATGCGTTCTCGATGCCCAACTCTTCAGCGAAAGAGAGAAGTTCTGCGGGGGGTTTACGTTTGAGTTCTGATAAATGCATGGCGTGAACTAAGGTTGGAAAGATCGGTGGGGAAGAAATAACGTCTGAAGCGCCAGAGTGGCTGCGTAGCTTGGACGTTAATGCTTGAGAGCTAAAGCTTTGTGGGACGTCTGAGTACGATGAAATCGATCAGAAGAGATCGGCGATGATGACTAAGACGTACTCTAAGCTTGGATGAATGTCAAACCAGGGGACTTTTCGCCAGACGTCGGCGATCCACTGTTATCCCTCTATAATATTAAAATCTTTAAATAAGATTGTAGAGGTGAGATGTGCCTGGGAGTCCTGTGGATTAAGGATTCTAAACCTTTATACACATGATTCACGGGTTGAATGTATTTGCCATATTTATTCTCTGAATCCTGGGGACAGAGTCATCGACTCCCGCAAATACGGTAATGAAATATGCTGCAAGAAAACCAACGTGGCCTGAATAAAAATCCAACACCTGTTGTTCCACCCATGATTCAGATATGCGCTGTTCAGATGAGCGCCTGCGAATAAAGAACCGGGAAGAAACTCCATTGGCTGAGTACAAATTCCAGAAATATGATTAAACCATCAGTTATCCCCGTTCCCAGCTTGTGTTTCACAGCCCTGTTGAAAACCTAAAATCGCATGACCGAACAGGCTCCGTTTAACTTGCACCTTGTGTCCGATTCGTCGGGTGAAACTGTCACGAACATCGCACGCGCCTGTCTGGTGCAATATCCGGGCACACCCGTGACCGAGCATTTCTGGTGGCTGGTGCGGTCCACGGGCCAGATGGGCCGTGTGCTGGAAGGCATTCGCTCAGCGCCTGGCCTTGTCATCTACACATTGCTGAATTCCGAAGTGCGCGTGCTGCTGGAAAAATCCTGCCGCGAATTAAAAATCCCGGCCGTCTCAGCGCTCGATCCGGTCATGCAGGCTTTGGGGCGTTATTTCAAACGCGAAGCCGGGGCCGAGATCGGCCGTCAGCATTTGATGGACGAAGGCTATTTCCACCGCATCGACGCCATGCATTTCACGATGCAGCATGACGATGGTCAGTCCATGGAAACCATGGTCGATGCAGATATCATTCTGTTGGGCGTGTCACGCACGTCAAAAACACCCACATGCATGTACTTGGCCAATCGCGGCTACAAAGTCGCGAATATTCCTCTGGTCCCGGGGGTTACAGTCCCCGACTACATCATTGAAGCTGCAAAACCGCTGTTTGTGGGCCTCACGCGCGAGCCCAAAAGCTTGAGCGATATCCGGCAAAGTCGCTTGCGCATCATGAATGATACCCGGGGTGAAAGTTATGCCAACGTCGATAAAGTGCGCGAAGAAGTGGCGGAATCGCGTCGGCTTTTCACCAAGAACGGCTGGCCGGTGATTGACGTAACCCGCAGATCTATTGAAGAAACAGCCGCCACCATTATTCAGCTTTATAATCAGCGGCTCGCTGGTTCAGTTTAAAGTAAAATGTCCTCACCTCGTTCCGTTGTCCTCGCCTCCACCAGCAAAAGCCGCGCCTTTGTGTTGAAGAATGCCGGCGTGCCGTTCACGGCCGAAAACTCATTCGTCGATGAAGACAGCGTTAAGGACGCGCTACGTGCGGAAAACGCAACCGCTGCTCACTGCGCCGAAGTGCTGGCGGAAATGAAAGCCGTGAAGGTGTCGCAAAAGCACCCTGAATCACTCGTCATCGGCGGTGATCAGATGCTCGAGTGCGATGGTCGCTGGTTCGACAAACCAACCGACCTGAATGTCGCCCGCACACAATTGATGGCCTTGCGCGGCAAAAAACATCAGCTCATGAACAGTCTGGTGGTGGCCCTGAACGGCCAGCGCATTTGGCACTTTGCCAACAGTCCGGAAATAACCGTGCGTGATTTCTCCGATGCTTTTCTAGACGATTACCTGGCTCACGTGGGCGATGCCGCCTTGCATTCCGTCGGTGGCTATCAGCTGGAGGGCTTAGGCGCGCAGCTCTTCACCAAGATCGAAGGCGATTTCTTCTCGATTTTGGGCCTGCCCCTGCTTCCGTTGCTCGCATTTCTGCGCGAACATGGAATCCTTAAAAAATAAAACGAGTTCAGATCAGTGGCTGCGGGTTCCCATTCCATTTCCGGCAAAGCTAAAGTCGCAGGCGTTATGGGGTGGCCCGTGGGGCATTCCAAATCCCCGGCCTTGCATGGTTTCTGGCTGAAGGAATATGGCATCGACGGTGCATACGTGCCTATGGCGGTCGCGCCGGAGAATTTGGGAAAATCTCTTAAATCATTGTTTTTATTAGGATTTAAGGGTTGCAATTTGACCGTGCCGCACAAAGAGGCGGCGTTGCAAATTGTCGATGAAATTACGCCGGTGGCCAAAGCAATCGGCGCCATTAACACGGTCTTTGTGCTGCCCGACGGACGCCTGCAAGGCACAAACACTGATGCGTTTGGGTTCTTCGAAAATTTACGTCAATCCGTGCCTGGCTTTAATGTCACACGCGCACCGGCCGTGGTTCTGGGGGCCGGGGGTGCCGCGCGCGCGGTGTGTGCTGCATTGATCGAGGCCGGCGCGCCAGAAGTGCGGCTCCTCAACCGCACACGTGCTCGTGCGCAAACACTCGAAACAGCGTTCGGGCCAAAAATCAAAGCAACCCCATGGTCGGATTTACCTGCGGCTTTGAAAGATGCTGGCCTGCTGGTGAACTCGACCAGCTTGGGCATGTCCGGCCAGCCGCCGCTGGACGTTTCTATCGATACATTGCCGACGGCGGCTTTGGTGACGGATTTAGTTTACACACCGCTGGAAACGCCGTTACTGCATGCCGCCAAAAAACGCGGCAACAAAACGGTCGATGGCCTGGGCATGCTGCTGTACCAGGCGCAAAAAGGTTTCGAAGGTTGGTTCGGTGTGAAACCGGAAGTCACATCGGCTTTGCGCAGTCATTTGCTTTCATTGTGATGAACCGCTTCTTAAAAAGAAGAGCGCGAAAAAAATCACCCATCATTATTGGGTTGACCGGGTCCATCGCCATGGGGAAATCCACGGCGGCAAAAATGCTGCGTGACTTAGGTATCCCGGTGTTCGATTCCGATGCGGCCTCGCGCGCCAGCACCGCCCCCGGCGGTGTGGCGCTGGATGCAATTGCAAAACGCTTTCCTGATGTCATGACGAGCAGCGGTCTTGATCGGCAGGCATTAGCCAAAAAAGTGTTCAGCAATGCTCATGACTTAAAAGCCTTAGAGGCAATTATTCATCCGCTGGTGCGCTCTGCCCGCCGCAAATTCATGGGCCGTATTTCAGCTCAGCGCCGCCGCGCCGTCGTCTTCGATATTCCGTTGCTGTTTGAAACGAAATCCGAGCGTGAGTGCGATGCTG
>JAEUKL010000218.1 GCA_016793005.1 Rhodospirillaceae bacterium
TGATATCGACAGTTTATCTCACAAAACACTGAAAAA
This sequence comes from Rhodospirillaceae bacterium, assembly GCA_016793005.1. GTDB lineage: Bacteria > Pseudomonadota > Alphaproteobacteria > Rhodospirillales > Rhodospirillaceae. The sequence goes on from JAEUKL010000218.1 coordinate 37, forward strand.
GCGATTGTCGAGAAAAATACTCTAAATATTTGATTTACATATATTTTTAAAACCAGGATCCGAGCGTCACCCCAATCCGTAAGACGGTTAAAACCATGATCAAACAGGCTTGGCCGCGCTGAAAATGGCAGTGAGGACCGGGTTCGATATTCAGGGGTCGTACGATGGCTGAAAAATCAATGCTTTTGCTGGGGGCTACCGGCGGCACCGGTGCACAGATTTTGGAGCAGGCCCTGGCGGCTGGTCATCGGGTCACAGTGCTGGCGCGGACCCCCGCCAAAATCACCACCCAGCATCCCAACCTGCGTGTGGTTCAGGGCGACATGCTGGAGGCGGCCAGGTTAACAGCGGCCTTTGATCAGCCTTACGACGCGGTCATTTCCGCTTTGGGCGTTTACTTAAAGAACCCCGGCACCACCATGACCGATGGCACCAAGAACATCATCGCCGCCATGACGGCGAAAGGCATAAAGCGCCTGATTGTGGTGTCGTCCGTGGGCGCGTCTGAAACCAAAGGCATCGGCCCTCTCTGGGTGCGCGCCGTGCAGCACTTCATTTTGAAAAACACGCTGATCGATAAAACGATGCAGGAGCAGGCGATTAAGGATGCCGGCTTGGACTGGACGTTCATTCGCCCACCACGCCTGATGAATGGCCCGAAGGTCGGGCGTTATGTGACGTGGACCGAGGCGAAACCGCCAAAGCACCTTAAATTAAAGTGGCAGGTTAATCGCGGTGATGTGGCAGCCGAAGTGCTGCGTTCACTCGATGATCCCACCACCGTGGGTCAAGCTGTGCAGATCTCTGATCCGGCTTAAAATGCCAGCGTAATTCAAACAAGCGCAATTCAAGACAGGAGTGTTTCCATGGTCGCAGCGCCAGGTTTAGGCGGCCCCAAAGAAAAAGTTTGGGTCGCCAAAGGCAAACAGCCGCAGTTCCATGAAGACCGCGCCATCGATCAATTGATGGCCATGGTGACGGCGTTGACGGCCGAGGTGTCGATTTTGCGCGACCGGCTGGATACACACGAGCGCCTGGCCGAAGCAGGCAAGCCGTCGCGCCGCGAAGACGTGGAAGCATTTATTCCAGACACAGGAATTATGGCCGAGCGTTCGGAACAGCGTCAGCGTTTGTTGCGCAAAGTCTTCCGCGTGTTGAAGGAAGATTTGGCGCGCCACGAAACCCCTGCCGACGAAGCCGAGCTTGATCGTCTGGCCAAAGAAATCAACGCTGCTTAGGCGGAGAATAAAACCATGACCACGCCCAATACAAAAAATCAAACCAACAATCTGGTTGAACCGCATCCTATGATGCCGAAGGTCAACCATGATGAAATTGCCGAGCAGATGTTTGTCTCGGATTTGAAAACATTCATCGGCCGCGAAATTGAATCGGGCCAGCGCAACCTGATGACCAACAAGGTGGTCCCGATGATCACCAAGAAAAAAGGTCAGGCCCCCGCCAATCACATCGAAATTCGCGGTGAGATGGAAAAAGAGCCCGACTATCAAGCCTGGGCCACACTGAACCGCACCGCGCAAGAAATGATGTGGGACAGCGTTGCCAGTTGCGTTGATCGCCAGCTTGATAAGCTGGTGGACAAAAGCGACGTGAAGGCGCCCAAAGGCTCGCTCACGCTTGATCCTAACTTTGTTGTGCCGCGCTATATCGACGCTTTTGATATTCACTGCATGCCCGGCAACTACCACGCCGTCACGCGCCCCAACGATGTGCGCCAGGGCGCCGTGTTTGATCGTGCGGCGGCGATTTATCACATGGGCCGTAACGGCGGCTTCATGAATGATGTGCGCGGCCACACCATTGTCTCGCACTTGTTCGAACGCTGGCCTGATCTCAAACCCAAGCGCATTTTAGATATCGGCTGCACGGTGGGGCATTCCACCGTCGCTATTGCCAGCTACTTCCCCGATGCGGATGTGCACGGCATCGATGTGGGTGCAGGTTTGCTGCGCTATGCCTGGGCGCGCGCCGAGCACGTGGGCATCGGCATTCACTTCAGCCAGCAAAATGCCGAGGAAACCAACTTCCCCGACAACCACTTCGACATGGTGGTGTCGTCAGCGATGCTGCACGAAACCTCGCATGCCGCCTTGCCGCGCATCATGAAGGAATGCCACCGCGTGTTAAAACCGGGTGGTGTCGTCATTCACCTGGAAGTGCCGGGTCATTACAGCCAGCTCGACACTTGGGGCCGCATCCGCGGTGATTTTGAGATCTTCTACAACAACGAGCCTTTCTGGCGCGGTGCGTTGTCGACAGACTTCAAAGCAAAGGTGGAAGAGGCGGGCTTCAAGGATGTGAAAGCCGGCTATCAGGACGCGACCGCCAAGGCCGTGCGTGGTGCGGCTCCGGCCTTCCGCGACAAGTCAAAGGGTGTGCACCAGTCGTGGTTCATCGCCTCGGGTGTAAAATAATTTAATCAGCTAAAAGCTGACGCAACACTTCGTTGAGGGCTAAGCGGCCAGCCGCTGTGGCCCTCAATCTATTTTGGGTGAAGGTGATAAAGCCTTGCGCTTCGAGTTGCGCAAACTTGCCTTCATTCAGAAGCGATTTGATCGGCAAACCCGTCAGGCGTTCAAACCGTGCGGCATGAATGCCCTCGGTCAGGCGCAGCCCCATCATGATCATTTCTTCAGCGCGGGATTTGTGATCCAGCGGCTCGATTTCCTGCGTGCCGTGGTTTTCAGCACTCACGCGCTTCAACCACAAAGCCGGCGCCTTGATCTGTCGCACAGCCCGCGCACCGTCATTCAACGTCATGCGCCCATGTGCGCCGGGCCCTACGCCCACATAATCACCGCCGCGCCAGTAGACCATGTTGTGGCGGCACTCTTGGCCCGCGTGCGCGTGGTTGGAAATCTCGTAGGCCGGAAAGCCCGCCGCTTTACAGAGTTCGTTTGTGATCTCGAACATATCGCTGGCAGCGTCTTCACTGGGCAGCGTGAATTTCTTCAACGCATAGTCCGCCGCCATGGCGGTGCCGTCTTCCATGGTCAGTTGATACAGCGATAAATGTGAGATGTTGTTGTCACGCACTTCCTTCAGCGCAGTTTCCAGCTCACCCCGCCAGGCGTCTGCACTTTGTCCGGGCCGCGCATAAATCAAATCAAACGACACGCGCGGAAAAACCTTGGCCGCCGCGCGCCAGGCTTTTTGCGCTTCCGAAACAGAATGTTTGCGTCCCAAAAAGCGTAAATCATTCTCGTTCAGCGACTGCACGCCCATAGATAAGCGATTCACGCCGGCCTCTTTGAACGCGCTGAACCGATCCGCATCAACAGTGCCAGGGTTGGCTTCCAGGGTAATTTCTAAATCAGATGCGGGCTTCCAGTGTGCTTTTGCGGCTTCAATTACTGCTGCGGTGGTGGCTGGGTCCATCAGCGAGGGTGTGCCGCCACCAAAGAAAATGCTGGTCAGCGGGCGGTTGGGTGTTTGTGCAGCGAAGTGCGACAACTCGCGTAAGTAGGCGTCATGCCACGCTAACTGGTCGATGTGATCGACCACGTGGCTGTTAAAATCGCAGTACGGACACTTCGAGACACAGAACGGCCAATGGACATAAAGGCCAAAGCCTTCATCCCGTGGGTCCGCTGCCGTGTCGACAACCAGAGTGCTCATAAATCGAGGTCGTAGGCCGAATTCAAAAGCAAAGCGACTTGAATCTTTAGGCCATGACGCGAAACTGTATGCACAGGAGATACCGCCATGGCCCGCCCGCTGACAGAATTCATCTATGCGCAAAATCTGCCCTGGACCCAAGGATTACCGGGGGCCGCGCGCGATGATGTGGATGTGAAAATCTTAAGCCAGGATAACGAAAGCGGCGAAATGTCGCTGCTGGTGCGTTACCCGGCGGGTTGGTCACGCCCCGAGCCCGAGAAAATTGCCGCTGAAGAAGAAATGTATGTGCTGGATGGGGCCATCACCATCAACGGCCATACCTATAAGCGCGATAGCTACATGTGTTTGCCCCAGCACTTCACGCGCACCAATGCCGTCAGTGAAACGGGCTGTGTGGCGCTCACGTTCTTTGATGCTGTACCGGCTGAATCAAAGCCAGGCGCTACGCCCAACTCCAAAGCACCTCATGTGGAAGGCCTGGATGTTTACGCCATGCGTTGGGATTCAAAAGTGGCTGATCCATCGCTGGAATGGATGGGCAACCGCCGCAAAGTGTTGCGCATGGACCCAGAACACAACCAGAAAGCCACGTTTATCATTTCAACGCCGCCGCACATTTACCCCGAGAACTGGGCTTGCCCGACACTGACGCATCCGTGCGCGGAGGAATCCTTCATGCTCTCGGGCGATATGATCGGTCCTCATGGCCGCATGACAACGGGATCGTATTTCTGGCGGCCCGCTGAAATTGCGCACGGACCTTTTGGAACGCGCGACGGCGGCATGTCTTTAATCCGGTTCCGGCACGGCAAGCATGTGAACGTCTGGGGTGCAGAACAAACGCCCTTCAGTTACGACACGGCGTATCAGCCGGCGATTCCGCCCGCGCTGAAAAAGTACGCTACGGTCTATGAAGGGACCCAGCGTTTTTAGGGTTCCGCTTCTAGACTTTAAAGCAAGCGGCCACCAGTTGCTTAAACGCATGGGCGCGGTGGCTCATGGCGTGTTTGGCGTTGGGTTCCATTTCGCCAAAAGTAATGTTGTGCCCGGTGGGCACAAACATCGGGTCATAGCCAAACCCTTGGTTCCCGCGCGGCGGATAAATCAGTGTGCCGTGCACTTCGCCTTCAAAGGTTTCGCAGTGGCCGTCCGGCCAGCACAATGAAAGTGCGCAAACGAATTTGGCCGAGCGGTCAGCTTTGCCCTTCAACTCGTCTTCAACGCGCTCCATGGCGAAGTTGAAGTCTTTGTTGGGTCCGGCCCACCGCGCCGAATAAATGCCGGGCGCACCATCAAGTGCCGCGACCGCCAACCCTGAATCATCCGACAGGGCCGGAAGGTTACTGGCTTTGGCTGCGGCCAGCGCTTTCAGTTTGGCATTGCCGATGAATGTGGTTTCGGTTTCCTCAGGCTCGGGCAACCCCAGTTCTCCTGCCGAAACGACCTTTACTTTAAATGGCGCCAACAGATCGTTGATCTCGCGCACCTTGCCTTTGTTGTGCGTGGCCAGCACCAACTGCGGCTCAGAAAAAATGCGCGGCATTAGCCTAATGTCGCCAAAGCAGCGTTTTGCAACTTTACCAGTTCAATCACGCCTTTTTTGGCCAGCTGCATCAGCTGGTTGAACTCGGCTTCTTCAAACGGGTGATCTTCGGCCGTGCCCTGCACTTCCACGATCTTGCCTGACGCCGTCAGCACAAAGTTGGCATCGGCCTGGCATTTTGAATCTTCGGCGTAATCCAAATCCAACACCGCAGCCCCTTTGTAGAGGCCGCAGGAAATGGCCGCGACATTTTCGCGCAACGGAATTTTGCCGATCACGCCCATGTTCTTCATTTTATGAAAGGCCTGGTACAGCGCCACATATGCGCCGGTGATGCTGGCCGTCCGCGTGCCGCCGTCGGCCTGCAAGACATCGCAATCTAGTCTGATCTGCACTTCGCCAAAGCCGGTCAGGTCTGTCACCGAGCGCAAGGCGCGGCCTACCAGGCGTTGAATCTCCTGGGTGCGGCCCGATTGCCCGCCCTTGGCCGCCTCTCTTTGTGTGCGGGTGTGGGTCGATCGCGGCAGCATGCCGTATTCCGCCGTCACCCAGCCCTTGCCGGTGTTCTTCAGGAAGGGCGGCACGCCCTCTTCCACGCTGGCCGTGCACAGCACATGGGTATCGCCGAAACGCACCAGGCACGAGCCTTCCGCATGTTTGGCAAAGCCCATCTCTAAGGATACGGGGCGAAGGGCATCGGCGCTGCGGCCAGATGGGCGAGAAGACATGAAACCAAGCCTTTGGACTGCTGTTCACACGAGATAGCGCCGTCTATCACCCGTAACAGGTCACGGCAAGCACACACCCCCCAACAAGGTGCGCTAAAAGGTGCTCAAAGCGTTGGATTTGCAGGGTTGGCCGGCGTCCACGTGGCCAGGGGCCAATTGACGCCCTCGGCCCCGGTGCTTACATACCGGGCCAAGAGGAACCTTAAGAGAAAATGACGTCGCCCCTGCCCCCAGACGCCAATAGTGTCGTTGCGCTGAACGAGCGCAGCCGCGAGATTTTCCGGCACATTATTGACGCCTACATGGAAACCGGCGAACCGGTGGGCTCGCGTACGATTGCCCGCAAGCTCAACGGCACTCTGTCGCCCGCCACGATCCGCAATGTGATGTCGGATCTGGAGTTGTCGGGCCTGCTCTATGCGCCCCATACCTCGGCCGGGCGTCTGCCCACCGATGCAGGTATGCGCATGTTTGTCAGCGGGTTATTGCAACTGGGTGGGCTTGATACCGACGAGCGCAAAGCCATCGAAGCGCATTGTCAGGCGGCCGGGCGCAGTATTGAAGAAGTCATGAGCCAGGCGACATCCACGCTCTCGGGCCTGTCGCAATGCGCCAGCCTGGTGTTGGCGCCCAAGCTGGAATCGCCGCTCAAGCATATTGAATTTGTTAGCCTTAAACCGGGCCGCGCCCTGGTGGTGATGGTCAGTGAAAGCGGCGTGGTGGAAAACCGCCTGGTCGAAGTGCCAGCCGATCTGCCGGTATCGGCGTTGATCGAAGCAGGAAATTTCCTCTCGGCACGGTTGGCAGGAAAAACCCTGGCTGAAACACGCAGCGATATTTTAGGCGAGATCGCAAACCGCAAAGCGCAGCTGGATGAGCTGACGGCCAAAGTCGTACAAGCCGGCCTGGCCACACCCAGCGGGGCAAACCCCAACGACGGTGCGTTGATCATCAAGGGCCAGTCGCATCTGTTGAACAATATCACGGCGCTTGAGGACTTATCGCGCATTCGTCAGTTGTTCTCGGCCCTTGAAACGCGGGAAGAAATGCTGCGTATCGTCGACTTGGTGGGCCATGCCGACGGCGTGCAAATCTTTATCGGCGCGCAGAACCAACTTTTCAGCATGGCGGGGTGCTCGATGGTGGTGGCCCCGTTCCTGAACGCACGCGAGCAAATTGTGGGCGCCATCGGCATCGTCGGCCCCACACGCATCAATTATGCGCGCATCATTCCCATGGTGGACTACACCGCCAAACTGATGACGCGCATGCTGGGGCAATAGTTTAGATAAAAAGAGTTTAGATAAAAAAGAAGACGCACAATGACTGATCAGAACGAAACACCGTTTGAAGCACAAGCCGGCGAAGGCCCGGACATTGATTTGCACGCCGTCATCGGCGGCCTGCAAACGCAGATCGACGAGCTTCAAAAACAGTTGGAGCAGGCCAAGAACGACAAGTTGCTGGCGCTGGCTGAAGCGGAAAATTCATCCAAACGCGCCGACCGTCGCATCGCCGACAATGCCAAGTACGCCACATCAAACATCTGCAAGACCCTGTTGCAGGTCGCTGACAATTTAGGGCGCGCCCTCTTGGCGGCGCCTGCCGATCAGCGCGTCACCAACGAGCCTTTGAAAAACCTCGCCGTGGGCGTGGAACTGACCGAGAAGGAATTGTTGAAGGTCTTGGAAGATCAGGGCGTGAAACGCGTGAACGCGCTCAACGCACCGTTTGATCCCAATCTGCACAACGCCGTCCAAGAGCAAGAGAACGCAACTGTACCCGCAGGCACCGTGCTGCAGGTGTTCGTGGAGGGCTACACCATGCACGACCGCTTGCTGCGCCCGGCCATGGTGGTGGTGTCGCGTGGCGGCCCCAAGCGTGATGCAACAAAGCCCGATGCCGCATCTCAAGGTGGCGTGAACACCAGCGTCTAAGCGGGCTTGTATCCAAAGTTTGCTTGAGCGTTGAAGCGGGGCCGTGCAACATCGGCCCCGTTCTTTTTGGGCCGGAGGTAAAATCATGCGGATGATGACAAGCGCAATTGCGCTGATGATGGGTGTCGCGGCCATAGGTGTCATGGTCAGCGGTGCAATGGCGCAAACGTTCGAGCAAGCGCCCGGCACAAAGATCAAGATTGATGCGGCAACCATGCCGCAACCCTACTCGCCGCCCAGCCCCGCCAACCCAAGCCGCAATGTGCCGCGTCCGACGGGTGCCATGCCGACAGTGCCCGCGGGTTTTAAGGTCAACATTTTTGCCGAAGGCTTAGGTGATGCCCGCAACTTGCTGGTCGCCCCCAATGGCGACGTGTTTGTCGCCGAACAGGACAACGGCAAAATTTCTATTTTGCGCGATGGCGACGGCGACGGCAAAGCCGAGAAGATTGAAACGTTTGCCGAAGGTTTTCGCGGGCCCTTTGGTTTGGATTTTGTGAAAGACGGCGTGCTGGTGGGTGACACTGTGGCCGTGTGGCGCCTGGCCTATCGCGCCGGCGACATGAAAGCCACCGGCCGTCAGCAACTTACAAAAGACGGCGCCATTGGCGACCCGGCCGGCCACTCGACGCGCGCCGTGGCCATGCATCCGGATGGCTCGAAGTTTTATGTATCGATTGGCTCGCGCGGCAACATCAACGAAGAACCTGAACCGCGCGCCACCATTCAAGAGTTTAAGTTCGATGGTAAAACTGGATTGGCAGTGGGCCAACGCACTTTCGCGACGGGCTTACGCAATGCCGTGGGGACAGCGTTCTATCCCGGCACCGGCGATCTTTATACGGTTGTGAACGAGCGCGATGGCTTGGGTGATGAATTGGTGCCCGACTATCTCACCAAAGTAAAAGACGGTGGTTTCTACGGCTGGCCCTACAGCTATATCGGCAAAAACCCACAGCGTGATCCTGGCGGAAATCCGGCACGCGATTTTGCCAGTAAGCGGCCCGACCTTGTTGAAAAAGCAACCGTGCCTGACACGCTCTTCCGCTCGCATTCGGCGCCTGTTGGTTTGGCGTTCTCGACCGGCAAGATGTTCCCGAAAGAATATCAGGGCGGCGCGTTTGTGGGCCTGCATGGGTCCTGGAACGCAGCGCAAGCACGCGGCTATCACGTTGTCTATGTACCCTTCGAGAACGGCAAGCCGGCCGATCATTACATTGTGTTTGTTTCGGGCTTCTGGACGGCGGGTGAAAAGAAAGCCGAAACCTGGGGCCGCCCCGCCGGTGTCGCCGTTGCTAAAGACGGCGCACTGCTGGTCGCAGATGATGTAGGCAACATGGTTTGGCGCGTCAGCGCGGCTAAATAACAAGGTACAGTAAAATGTCAGATGTTCCCAAACCGACGCCGCCCAAAGTTGAAGCACTGAAAGAATTTTTGGCTGCTGCCCGGCGTGCAAATCCAACCGAACAGATTGGCGATATCGCGCGCCCGCGCTGCATTGGTTTTAACGCCGATACCGCAAATGCTATTCTGGCCGTTGTGGCTTCGGGCGAAAAAACCGGCACGTTCTCGCCTGTTTGGATGCATGAAAAGAAACCGGAAACGCGCCCCTTCATTGCCGATCTGGTTGCGCTGTGCGATTTCGCAGGCACGCCCAAAATTCTGGTCACCACAGTTCGCCTGGACTTGGTGAAATGGCGCAACATTGGCCCCGAACACACCGCCATCGATGGCCCGGCCGTACGCGCGGTGGATGTGTGGAAGCCCATGCACTGGAAACTCTGGACCGCACAGCTATCGGAATTCGGCATTCAATCGACGGAAGATATGCCGGTGTGCGTGGAACGCTTCCGCGTTCTGTATAAGGCGTGACCGGCATCCGCCTTCTGACGCCCGCAGATCAGCCTGCGCTGGATGCATTTTTAGCGCAGCACACAGCGTCGACGATGATCATGCGCTCGAACCTGCGTTATGCCGGCATCGTCGATGGCCCCAACCTGTATCAGGGCGCTTATGCGGCCAAGTTCGAGAACGGCAGCATTGTCGCCGTAGCGGCGCATTACTGGACTAACAATCTCTTCTTCTTTGCACCCACCAGCGCCGGCGAGCTTGCATCGTTTTTGTTGCAACACACCCAGCGCCCGCCTGCGGGCTTGATCGGCCCTTGGGCTGATTGCATCACCGCGCTTGATCATCTGGGTTTACGTCACCGCACCATCGACCAGCCGCCCCACGAAGAAATTCTGTACGAACTCAAACTGAGCGAGCTTGTTGTGCCAGCGGCGCTGACCGATGGCCCCATTGGTTATCGCTTGGCGTCGTTGGACGATGCTGAAACGCTGACCGGCTGGCGCATCGACCATGAAATCGAGACCATCCGCTATGAACGCACACCGGCTTTAGAAAAACGCGTGCGTGAAACGATGCTGCGGTCCATCGCGGCGAAGGACTGGTGGGTGGCAACCGCGGGCAATGAGCCCGTTGCCATGAGCAGTTTTAACGCCAGATTAGAGGAAATAGTGCAGGTGGGTGGGGTGCACACACCCATGCGTCATCGCGGCAAAGGTTATGCGCGTGTTGTTGTGGCGGGCTCACTCATGGATGCGCGCAATGCTGGCGCCACCACCGGCATCCTCTTTACTGAAATCACGAACACACCCGCGCAAAGAGTTTATGAAACGCTGGGCTTCAAAAAAATCGGCGACTACGCCCTATTGATGCTGCATCCAGATTAATTACAACGCTTTCCTAAAGGTGAGGCTGTAGCGTCCATTCACATTTGCAATGGGGCTGGTGCCGCCGAAAATTTTGCGTACGCCGTGAAACCGCATACGGCTTTCACCCCCCATCAGCAGTACATCGCCACTGTGCACGCGCACGTTGACGTATTTGTCCGTCCGTAATGCTCCGCCCACCTGAAAGTCGGCATCATCGCCCAGGCACACCGTGATGATGGGGTGCTTAAAATCTTTCTCGTCGCGGTCCTGGTGCAGGCCCATCTTGGCCGCGGGGGTATAAAAGTTGATCAGGCAGGCATCGGGCTCAAAGTCAGGCCATGGTGAATGTCCCGCCACCTCCCGTACCGTGTCCCAAAATACGGGCGGCATGGCGGGCCACGGCGCACCCGTGGCTGGGTTCGTGGTTTCATACCGGTAGCCCTTAGCGTCGCTCCACCAGCCGGCATCCCCGCAGTTGGTCATGGCGGCCGAGGTCAGGCCCCCGCCCTTGGTGCGCAAACGGCTTAAGGGGGCTATTGCCTCAATGTCCCGTACGGCAGCCAAAAGCGCCTTTTGGCGGTCCAAACTGAGGGCTTGGGCCTGCAAAACGAACCCAGGCGGCAGTTCCGGGGCCCAAAGGTCCTCAAAAAGTGTGCTTTGACGGGTCATCCGAGTCCTTAGGTTGCCGGGGCGAGTCGCTTGGGGGTTAAAACCAGGCTTTGCCAATCCCAAAACCCCGGTTTTTCTCCCAATACCCCCTGTTCCCTAGTTGCGGGGGTTCACACCCCCCTTATATAACCCCCGAACTTCAGGGGTGCGCCCTCGGACCTTAAAATAAGGCCTTTGCAGAGGCAGGGTCTTGCCGAAGGGCACCTCACCTTAAAACCAATGGGGACAGCCAGAAATGCCGGTCTCGGGTTTCGGATTGTCTGCCGCAGAAAGGATAAAGTTATGGGTAAAGTAATCGGTATCGACTTAGGCACGACCAACTCGTGCGTCGCGATCATGGACGGCAAAAATCCGAAAGTGATCGAAAACGCTGAAGGTGCGCGCACCACGCCATCGATCGTTGCATACACAGATTCAGGCGAGCGCCTTGTCGGCCAGCCGGCCAAGCGCCAGGCGGTGACGAACCCCGAAGCCACACTGTTCGCCATTAAACGTCTCATGGGCCGTCGTTACGACGACGCCATGATCGAAAAGAGCAAAAAGCTCGTTCCCTACAAAATCATCAAAGGCGAAAACGGCGACGCTTGGGTTGAGGTGCACGGCGAAAAGAATGCTCCCAGCCAAGTCTCGGCGCAAATTCTGGTGAAGATGAAAGAAACCGCCGAAGCCTACCTCGGCGAAAAAGTCACCGAAGCCGTCATCACGGTTCCGGCCTACTTCAACGACAGCCAACGCCAAGCCACCAAAGACGCCGGCAAGATCGCAGGGCTCAATGTGCTGCGCATCATCAACGAGCCGACGGCCGCTGCGCTGGCTTATGGCTTGGATAAAAAGAAAAACGGCACCATCGCTGTGTACGACTTGGGCGGCGGTACCTTTGACGTGTCGATTTTGGAAATCGGCGACGGCGTATTTGAAGTGAAGTCCACGAACGGTGACACGTTCCTGGGCGGTGAAGACTTCGACAGCCGCATCATCGACTACTTGGCCGACGAATTCAAAAAAGAGAACTCAATCGATCTGCGTAAAGACCGCTTGGCCTTGCAGCGCCTGAAAGAAGCCGCTGAAAAAGCCAAGATCGAATTGTCGAGCGCGATGCAAACGGAAGTGAACCTGCCGTTCATCACCGCCGACCAAAACGGTCCGAAGCACCTGAACATCAAACTGACCCGCGCGAAGCTGGAAGCGCTGGTTGATGACCTGATCCAAAAGACCATCGAGCCCTGTAAGCAAGCCTTGAAGGATGCGGGCTTAAAAGCCAGTGAGATCGACGAAGTTGTGTTGGTCGGCGGTATGATCCGCATGCCCAAAGTGCAGGAAGTCGTGAAGCAGTTCTTCGGCCGCGAGCCCCACAAGGGTGTGAACCCCGACGAAGTGGTGGCCATGGGTGCCGCCATTCAGGCGGGCGTGCTGAAGGGCGAAGTGAAGGATGTTCTGTTGCTCGACGTGACGCCCCTGTCGCTCGGCATCGAAACCTTGGGCGGCGTGTTCACGCGCCTGATCGAACGCAACACCACTATCCCCACCCGTAAGAGCCAAGTGTTCTCGACCGCTGAAGACAATCAGACGGCGGTGACCATCCGCGTGTTCCAGGGCGAGCGCGAAATGGCTGCCGACAACAAGTTGCTCGGCCAGTTCGACCTGGTTGGTATTCCGCCGGCGCCGCGCGGCGTACCGCAAGTGGAAGTGACGTTCGATATCGATGCCAACGGTATCGTCAACGTCTCGGCCAAGGACAAGGCCACCAACAAGGAACAGCAGATCCGCATCCAGGCTTCGGGTGGTCTGTCGGACGACGATATCAAGAAAATGGTCAAGGACGCGGAAGCGAACGCGGAAGAAGACAAAAAGCGTCGCGAAGCGGTTGATGCCCGCAACCATGCCGATGGTTTGGCTCACTCGACCGAGAAGAACCTGGCCGAACACGGCGACAAACTTCCCCCGGCCGACAAAGCCGAGATCGAAGCGAAGCTGAAAGAGTTGCGTGAAGTGCTGGATTCAGGTGACGCCGAGAAGATCAAAGAGCGCACCAATGCCTTGATGCAAGCCTCCATGAAGATGGGCGAGGCCATGTACAAGTCCGATCCGGGGGCTGCAGCCGCAGGTGAAGCGGCGGGTGCCGGTAGCGACGAAAAGAAAGATGATGTTGTCGATGCCGACTTCGAGGAAGTCGATAAAGACAAGAAATAATTCGGATCACGCAACGTGAACGCCGAATTGAAATAGCCTTAAGTTCAACGCGCCCGAGCCACTTTGGCCGGGCGCGTTGCTATATCTTGTGACGCATCAGGATTTCAGAGACCGCAATGGCGACGAAGATTTGCTATTACGAACAGCTGACGGTGACCAAAACGGCTTCGCTTGATGACATCAAGAAGGCTTACCGCAAGCTCGCCATGCAACATCACCCGGATAAAAATCCGGGCGATAAAAGCGCTGAAGCGAAATTTCGCGACATCAACGAAGCCTATGACGTTCTGAAAGATGAGCAAAAGCGCGCGGCCTATGATCGCTATGGCCATGCGGCCTTCGATCAGAATGGTGGCGGCGGCGGTGGCGGCTTTGGCTTCGGCGGTTTCGGCGACATCTTCGAGGAAATGTTCGGCGACATGATGGGCGGGCGGCGTGGCCGTGGGGGCCCATCGCGCGGCCAGGATCTCCGCTACAACATGGAGATCACGCTGGAAGAAGCCTACTACGGCAAGAAAGCCAAAATCACCGTGCCGTCATCGGTCGCGTGTGAGCCCTGCAAAGGCACCGGCGGCAAGGATGGCGCAGCACCTAAAACCTGCTCTACATGTAGAGGTGCCGGTAAAGTGCGCAGTCAGCAGGGCTTTTTCACCATCGAACGTACATGCCCTTCATGCCAGGGGGCCGGCCAAGTCATCAGCGATCCGTGTCCGTCGTGCCGGGGCTCGGGCCGCACGCGCAAAGAAAAATCGCTGGAAGTCACCATTCCGCCAGGCGTTGAAGAGGGCACCAGAATCCGATTGGCTTCGGAAGGCGAGGCGGGCATGGCCGGCGCGCCACCGGGGGATTTGTACATTTTCCTCTCCATCGCTCCGCACCGTATGTTCCAACGCGATGGCGCCAATCTCTTTATGCGCCTGCCCATCGGTATGACCACGGCGGCCCTGGGTGGTGAAGTGGAAGTGCCGTGCATCGACGGCACCAAAACCAAAGTCAGCATCCCCAAAGGCTGCCAGCATGGTCATCGTTTCCGCTTAAAGGGGAAAGGCATGACGGTGCTGCGCTCGACTGCGCGCGGCGATTACTTCCTGGAAGCAGCCGTCGAAGTGCCGGTGAACCTCACCGACAAGCAGAAAAAACTGTTGCAGGACTTCGAGAAAGAAAGCGACCGCAAAACCTACAGCCCGGAAACCCAAGGCTTCTTTGATCGCGTCAAAGACTTCCTGGATGAGCTGGCGAAGTAATTCATCTTCAACATGAGCAATGGGAAACGCTGCTCATGGTTCATATTCTTGATCGGCCCATCTGGGCGGCGCTGACAACCCGGCAAACTGAATTTGCGGTAGGGCAAGTCGCAGCGCTGCGCTTTGCACCCGATGTAGAGCCGTTTGTTGCCACGCGTGACAACGACCCAGAAAATGCTGCAGCACTTGGCCGACTTCTCCAATCCGGCGAACAGCTTTACATGACTCAGACCGGCGAACACGTGCTGCCGCCGGGCGCCATCATCGAGAAAGAAGCGCCCATTGTGCAAATGGTGGCGGAAAAATTGATCCTACCAGACATTAGCGCACTCATCGTGCCACTCACTGATGCTGATGCACCCGAGATGTTGGCCTTGGCCACCCTCACACAGCCGGGCCCCTTCAAAACCCGTACACATAAATTGGGGAACTTCTGGGGTGTGAAGCATAACGGCAAGCTGGTTGCCATGGCGGGCCAGCGTATGAAGGCACCCGGATATACGGAAGTAAGCGGCGTATGCACACACCCTGATGCACGTGGGCGCGGGTATGCCAAAATTCTTTCGGCCGTTGTGATGCAGCACATCCTTGAGACCGGCGAGCGCGCCTTCCTCCACGCCTACGAAACCAACACGGCGGCCATAAAGCTTTATGAAAGCCTTGGCTTCGTGGTGCGCAATACGCAGAAGGTTACGGTCTTCAGAGCTGCCTAAATCACGAATTCGCTTGATTTAAGGTCAGCATTCGCCGAAAGACCCATAAGCCAAAACTTAATGGCGGTCATTTCGGGCGCGCATCATGAGCACCAAGGCATTGAACATTGGCATCGTCGGTTGCGCCGGGCGCATGGGCCGGATGCTGGTGCAGGAAGTTCTGAATACGCCTGCGTGTGCGCTTTCGGGCGGTACCGAGCCTGCGGGCGCGGCCGTGGGCACAGACATGGGCCTGCTGGTGGGGCCGAAAACAATCGGTGTCACGGTCGGCAGCGATGCAGCGCAATTATTTGCCGTGTCCGATGCTGTGATTGATTTCACCGTGCCTGCCGCCACGCTTTACCATGCCTCGGTTGCGGCCAAGACCGGCAAGGTGCTAGTGATCGGCACCACAGGCCTAGGTGCGGATGTAATTGCAGCCATTGAAACCGCCGCCAAGTCGGCACCGATTGTTTACGCGCCCAATTTCAGTGTCGGTGTGAATGTGCTGTTCGCGCTGACGGAAAAGCTGGCCGCTACACTGGGCCCCGACTACGACATCGATATTCTGGAAATGCATCATCGCCACAAGGTCGATGCACCTTCGGGAACTGCGTTGGGTTTGGGTGAAGCGGCGGCGCGCGGACGTAACGTAAGGCTCAGTGACGTGGCGCGCAAAACCCGTGACGGCCAAGTGGGTGCGCGTCCCGCGGGCGAAATCGGGTTCGCCACGCTAAGGGGTGGTGATGTGGTGGGTGATCACACGGTTATGTTCGCGGCGGAGGGCGAACGTGTGGAGCTTACTCATAAAGCTTCATCGCGCGGCGTATTCGCCAAGGGTGCGGTGCGGGCCGCGTTATGGGCAAAGGGCAAAAAGCCCGGCCTTTACAACATGCGTGATGTATTGGGCCTCTAAGTGTTGGTCGCATTTTCCACGCCAACCGCCAGGGCGCTAATGCGCCCCGGTTATGAATCTGGCGGCGTAGCCGCCGGGCACTTGTCGGGAAAATGCTCCTGATGAAGCCCGCCGCAGTTCATGAATTTTACCGGCGGCTCAGTGACGTAAATCCTGAGCCGTCGACGGAACTGAAGTACGTCAACGCCTATACGCTGCTAGTCGCTGTTGTGCTGTCGGCGCAAGCGACAGACGTTGGCGTGAACAAAGCTACAGGTCCGTTGTTCAAGGTCGTCGATACGCCCGAAAAGATGGTCAAGCTGGGCGAGATGGGCCTGCGTGATTACATCAAGACCATCGGGCTCTTCAACGCCAAGGCCAAAAACGTCATCGCGCTCTCGGAACTGTTGATCGCGAACCACGGCAGCGAAGTTCCGCAAACCCGCGAAGAGCTGGAAGCGCTGCCTGGTGTGGGCCGCAAAACCGCCAACGTGGTGCTCAATGTAATTTTTGGCCATCACACAATTGCGGTGGATACGCACATCTTCCGCGTGGGCAATCGCACAGGGCTGGCGCCTGGCAAAAACCCGCTTGAGGTAGAGTTAAGGCTTGAAAAAGTAACGCCGCCCGAATTCAAGCAGCATGCGCATCACTGGCTGATTTTGCATGGGCGTTATATCTGCAAGGCGCGCTCACCCGATTGCTGGCGGTGTGTGGTGGCCGAGTTGTGTGCGTTTAAACCCAAAACGCCGGCACCGGATTCAGCCGAATCGCAAAAGGCCAAAGCCCAAAAGAAAGCGGCGAAGAAGCCAGCAAAAAAACCGCCAGCAAGAAAAAAGTCTAAGCGTCGAGCAGCGTAACGGTTCCGGTCAAGCTGCCGCCCACAGCGACGCTGACGGATTTGTACGAGATGGCGCCGCTCACATGCGCGCCGGCCGCAATTTCCAGGTGCCCGCGCACAATCAGCGTGCCGTCGAAGCGGCCATTGATGATTGCGGATTCCACATCTGCTTTACCAGCTGCCTTACCGCCCACGGCCACTTCGATTTTCTTCAAGCCGATCATCACCGCATCAACACAACCCTCGACCACCAAACGCTCGCAGCCGGAAATTTCACCGCTGACCTTGATGCGCTTTGTGATCGTCAACTTATTGGCGTCGCTCTTGGCTTCAGCAGCTTCACGCACGCTTTTGAGATTAGGGATCTCGGTGGTGCGGCGTTGCGGCGGTGGCGTGTAGGTGCTGGTGGGCGCCATAACGCCCATACGTTCGATGAAGGCGCGGTCGCCGCTGGGGCGCTCAAGTGCTGCCTTCTCGTTTAAACTTTTCTGTGCGCTGGTGGCCTTGAAGAACGGCTTGGCCGGTGGGCGAAGGGTACTGCCCTTATTGTCGGCCCGCACGGCGAAGTGCGGCAGCGATGTCACCGATGCGGTGCTGATGGATGAATTGCCCTGCAATTCATCACGCATGCTGCGGTTGGTGGAATCGGAAACGTTTTGATCCGGCATAACGTCCTCACCCATTCACATTCGACCGGTCGCGCTTTTTGCGTCGCGCATTAGCCAGGCGAATTCGTCAAAGGTACATCAGGACTTATTAATTTATGGAAAAGATGCACCATGGCCGCGAGACCAATGATGGGTGCAATCAAGTTCAACCCAGGGATCGTCAGCAGAATTGTCGTCAGCGCGCCCGCGCCCCAGATGGTGCCTTTGAACTGCGTGCGCAAGCGCGCCACAGCGGCGCTATCGCGATGTCGTAAGGCGACTGTCTCGAAATATTCACGGCCTAGAATTTTGCCGTTCACGCCGTAGAATAACAACAAATTGAGGGGTGGGATAAACACCAGTACCACATACAGGGGCAGACACAGCAGATTCAGGCCAATGGTCGCCAGCAACAGCCGCAGGCTATGACCCAGGCTTTCCATGATGGGGATCGCGCGGGCGGGCGGCAGGTGGGGGTAGGTGCGGGCCTCGACCACACGCGCCACGCGTTCCAGCACCAGCGCCATGACGCCAGAGACAATGCCCGGGAACATCAGCCACGCCAGAACGGCCGCGGCCAGCCCCACGCCCAAGTCCATCAGCGTATCAAGCCAGGGCAGTTGCGCTAGGGTTGTGGTGCGTAAGACCCAACCCAATCCCACGAATAACGCGACATAGACCGCCACAGTGATGGCGATGCATCCCAGCACCAGTTTCAGCAGGCGTGGATCGCGCAATTGCATGACGGCGGTTGTGAATGCTTGAATCATTCCAAAGCACCTGATTTACGTAGGCCCGTTATTTACGTAAGCCTGTTCGATGCGGGAGTAGTCATCAACGTGATGATGGATATACTCGCACGCCAGAGATTTGTGAGCAGCACAGGATATATAGGTTTCTTATGGTCACTAAACGCTATGACATTGTCGGTATCGGCAGTGCGATTGTCGACGTTCTTTCTAAAACCGACGATGCCTTCCTGGCCGACAAAGGCATGGTGAAGGGCACTATGGCGCTGATTGATTCCGAGCGCTCACAGTTGCTGTACAAATCCATGGGCAAGACCGTGAACATTTCCGGCGGCTCGGTGGCCAATACCATGGTGGGGATCGCGGCACTTGGCGGCACACCCGCCTTTATCGGCAAAATCGGCGACGATACGCTGGGCAATTCATTTGCTCATGAAATCAAGGCCGCAGGCGTTGACTATTATCCTGGCCGAAGCAACTCGACGACACTCCCAACCGCAGTGTCATTCATTTTGGTGACGCCGGATGCCCAACGTACGATGAACACCTATCTGGGGGCCTGCACCGAGCTTGGCCCCGACGATATAGACGACAAAGTTATTTCCGCCGCCGATGTGCTTTATATCGAAGGTTACCAGTGGGACACGCCGCAAGCCAAAGACGCCATTCGCAAAGCCTGCGGCGCCGCTAAAGCTGCGGGCAATAAAGTCGCGCTGTCATTGTCTGATCCGTTTGTGGTTGATCGCCATCGCGATGAACTGCTGCAACTGATTTACGACAACGTCGATCTGATCTTCGGCAACGAAGAAGAAGTGTTCCAGCTTTACAAAACCAAAGACTTCGACACGGCGGTGAAGAAATTACGTCAGTCCAACACGCTGGCCTGCATGACCTTGGGCTCGCGCGGCGCCATTGTGGTCGACACCATGACGACGGCGACCGTCCCCGCCGCACCGGTGGAAAAGGTGATCGACACAACAGGGGCCGGTGATTTGTTCGCGGCGGGTTTCTTGTACGGCTATACCAGCGGTCGCGACCTCGTGCGCTGCGCCAAAATCGGCGCCATGTGCGCGGCCGAGATCATCAGTCATATGGGGGCCCGCCCTGAAGCCTCGTTGCGCGACCTTCTGATTAAGAACGGGCTCTAAGGGCTAATCCCGGGTCTTTCGGGCCTGTTTTCCCTCACGAATCGGCATTGAACACCGGCCCGCTGCCTGCCTTGCTTTCAGGCTTGTCCACAGGTATAGAACCGCCCGCATGCAGAGCGGGCGGGCCGGTTTCACCTGGCACCCATTTTGTTATCTGAAATCAATGACTTAGGACCTCGCAGCGTTCCCATGGATCTGCGCAACATCGCCATTATCGCCCACGTCGACCACGGCAAAACCACCCTTGTCGACGCTCTTTTGAAGCAATCGGGCAGCGTGCGCGCCAACGCCCGCATGCAAGAACGCGCCATGGATTCCAACGACCTGGAACGCGAGCGCGGCATTACCATTCTCGCCAAGTGCACCTCGGTGGACTGGAACGGCGTGAAACTGAACATCGTCGACACCCCCGGCCACGCCGACTTCGGCGGCGAAGTGGAACGCATTCTCTCCATGGTCGATGGCGTGATTCTGCTGTGCGACGCGGCCGAAGGCCCGTTGCCGCAAACAAAGTTCGTGTTGTCGAAGGCGCTGGGCTTGGGCATTCGCCCCATCGTCGTCATCAACAAGGTCGACCGCCAAGACGCGCGTCCGCACGAAGTGCACACCGAAGTGTTCGATCTCTTCTCGGTGCTGGGTGCCTCTGACGAACAATTGGATTTCCCCACCATGTTTGCTGTCGGCCGCGAAGGCTGGGCCGTGCATGATCTGGAAAAAGACAAACCGACCGACTTGACGCCGCTGTTTGATTTGATTGTTAAACACGTGCCGCCGCCGAAGCGCGACCTGGATGCGCCGTTCACCATGCTGGCGACGACCCTGGAATACGACTCATACCTGGGCCGCATTCTGACGGGCCGCGTGCAGACGGGTATCGCCAAGGTCAACATGCCCATGAAGGCGATGACCCGCGATGGCAAGATCATCGAGCAGGGCCGCGCCACGAAGCTGCTCTCGTTCCGTGGTCTCGAGCGCGTGCCGGTCGAAAGTGCTGAAGCCGGTGATATTGTCGCCATGGCGGGCCTTGAAAGTGCCAACGTCGCCGACACGCTGTGCGCGCCGGAAGTGACCGAGCCGATCGTGGCCCGCCCGATCGACCCGCCGACCTTGGCTATGACGTTCGCGGTGAATGACTCGCCGTTGGCCGGCCAGGACGGCGATAAGCTCACTACACGTATGATTGGTGCACGTTTGGAACGTGAAGCCGAAGGCAACGTCGCGATCAAAGTGACCGAGTCGTCCGATAAAGACGCCTATGAAGTCGCTGGCCGTGGTGAATTGCAGTTGGGCGTGTTGATCGAAAACATGCGCCGTGAAGGCTTTGAGCTTTCCATCTCGCGCCCCCGCGTGTTGTATCAGCAGGACGAAAACGGCAAGCGTACCGAGCCCATCGAAGAAGTCGTGATCGACGTGGATGATGCCTACACCGGCGTCGTCGTCGACAAGATGAACCAGCGCAAAGCCGAAATGCAGGAAATGAAGCCCTCGGGCGGCGGCAAAACCCGCATCGTGTTCCATGCACCCTCGCGCGGCCTCATCGGCTATCATGGCGAATTCCTGACCGACACGCGCGGCACCGGCATCATGAATCGCCTCTATCACGGCTATGCGCCGTACAAGGGCACCATCGCCGCGCGCCGCACCGGCGTGCTGATCTCGACGGATTCGGGTGAAGCCAACACCTACGGCCTGTTCAACCTCATCGACCGTGGTCCGCAATTCGTTGGCCCGGGCGACAAGGTGTACACGGGCATGATCGTGGGCGAGCACACCCGCGACAATGATCTGGAAGTGAATCCGCTGAAAGCCAAACAGCTCACCAACTTCCGCACCGTTATGAAAGACGACAAGCAATCCATGCCGCCGCCGCGTGTGCTGACATTGGAAGAAGCGCTTGCTTACATTCAAGACGACGAACTGGTGGAAGTGACGCCAAAGTTCATCCGTCTGCGTAAACGCCATTTGGACCCGAATGCACGCAAACGGGCCTCGAAGCAGGCCGTCGGCTAATCCAAACACAAATTTCTTTTACGACTGAAAGGTCATGTGCCATAACCGGTGCATGACCTTTTGTGTTTCAAAGTCTCTCCGACTTTCTTGAGGCCCCCGGCTCTGCTGAACAAGCAGAGGCGCCCGGCGGCTGCAACACACGCGCGCATCTCTTTTTTCGTTGAAGCTCAGTCCTGTACTAATGTGTACCGGAGTCGAAGGTCATCATGTCTATTCCCGACATCATTGTCGAAAATATCTGGATTCCCATCACTATCGCCGCCGCCGCCATGCAAACGGCGCGCACCACGCTGCAAAAGAACCTCGCCACCAACCTCAGCACCAATGCCAGCACACTGGCGCGCTATTTGTATGGCCTGCCAATTGCGATGATTTACCTGGTTGTCGTACGCGCGTTCGATGCAGCACCGCAGCCCGATTTCAACATGACATTTGCGCTCAACATCCTGATGGGTGGGGTCGCACAAATAATTGCAACATCGCTGCTGATCATGGCGCTGACGGCCCGTAGCTATGCCGTGGGCACCGCGCTCTCCAAAACCGAAGCCATGCAGGCTGCACTGCTGGCGGTGGTGTTTCTGGGCGAGCATTTAAGCTGGGGTGGTATTGTCGCGTTGCTCATCAGTGGTGTCGGCGTGATGACCATGTCGGCGCCCGGAAAAACGTGGTCGTTCACGATTGACCGCGCGGCTGTGTACGGGCTGCTGTCAGGCACCATGTTTGGCTTCACAGCCGTGGGCATTCGTGGCGCCAACTTAGCGCTTCATACCAGCTTCGTGACGGCTGCGGCCACAACCCTGGCCGTTATGATTGTGTTCCAAACCATCATTTTGGGCGCATATCTGATTTGGTTTGAAACCCCACAATTCAGGGCGTTGTTGAAAGCCTGGCGGCCGT
Source organism: Rhodospirillaceae bacterium (assembly GCA_016793005.1). Classification (GTDB taxonomy): domain Bacteria; phylum Pseudomonadota; class Alphaproteobacteria; order Rhodospirillales; family Rhodospirillaceae. The sequence continues at coordinate 22,586 of JAEUKL010000218.1, forward strand.
CGTTGGGTGTGGGCGTGTTTAGTGCCCTAGGCTCCATCGGCTGGTTCACCGGCATGGCGCTGGAAAAAGCCGCTTATGTGCGCACGCTGGGCCAGGTGGAACTGGTGTTCACTGTGCTGGTGGCGCGGTTCTACTTCCGCGAAACGCTGCGCCCTCGTGAGTTGACAGGCATGGTGTTGATCGTGGCCGGGATCGTCATTCTCGTGTTGGTGGCTTAACGATTCACAAGTGGCGTTGCTTGTGCGACAAACGCGCATGGGCGACGCCATAGCACCAGAATTGAAAGAAACACGCTGGTCAAAAGCAGCAGCGATCTATTTTGACCGCAAGCTCATCACCATTCTGGCCATGGGCTTTGCCTCGGGCCTGCCGTTCCTGCTGACTTCCGTTACCCTGTCGGCGTGGCTGGCCCAAGCCGGCATCGCCAAAACCATGATCGGCTTCATGAGTTGGGCCAGCTCGGTCTATGCGCTGAAATTCCTGTGGTCGCCCATTGTGGACCGTGCGCGCTTGCCAGTTTTAACCAAGCTGTTCGGCCGCCGCCGCGCCTGGATGTTCCTTTCGCAACTTATGTGCATCGGCGCCATGATCGGCTTGGGCCTGACCAGTCCGGGCGAGAACCTGGGCGTTACGGCGGCGTGGGTGGTGGCATTGGCTTTTGCTTCAGCCACGCAGGACATCGTTATCGATGCCTACCGCATCGAATACCTGGAACAATCACAGTTTGGCGCTGGCGCCGCCATGACCACGCTTGGTTACAGAATAGGCGTTCTGGCCTCGGGTGGCGGCGCGCTCATTATCGCCGATGCGGCAAGCTGGGCCGTATCGTACGCGGTCATGGGCGCGTTGATGGTGATCGGGCTTATCACAACATTCGTCAGCCCCGAGCCGCAAACAAATGCGGCTCCTGAAAAAGTCGAGGGGTATGCGGTTTGGTTCAAACAGGCCGTGTTCGATCCCTTTGCGGATTTCATGAACCGCCCGCAGGCCTGGACCATTCTGCTGTTCATTGCGCTTTACAAGTATGGCGACGCGCTGCTCGCCATCATGGCCAATCCGTTTTATGTGGATTTGGGTTTCACGCTCACACAGATCGGCCTTGTCACCAAAACCTACGGTGTGGCCATGACCATGGCCGGCAGCTTTGTCGGCGGCATATTGGTCATGCGCTTTGGCCTGATGCCCACGCTCTTCTGGGGCGGTGTCGCCATGGGCGCGTCCAACTTGCTCTATGTGCTGCTGGCCGCGGTGGGGAATGATATCACTGTATTCGTGGCCGTCATCAGCGTTGAAAACTTTGCCAACGGTTTAGGCGGTGTCGCGTCCATCGCCTACCTGTCCAGTTTGTGCAATGTCGCCTTCACGGCCACGCAGTATGCGTTGATGACGTCGTTCATGGCGTTCACGCGCACCATTCTCGCATCCGGTGGTGGCTGGCTTGCCGACA